>CAZWWF010000014.1:0-15605 GCA_964636805.1 uncultured Zetaproteobacteria bacterium | reverse complement strand
TGTCGGTTACCTGGTTCTGAAAACAGGATGGAGTAGATAACAGGCCTTCTTTTTCTTAATTCGCTAAACAGACATTGCCTCTATACTGATCAGTAGTGATTTTATAAGTGACAATGTCACTGAAACACTGTTTCGGCAGTCGTAGCATGTGCTCATCATCAATCGATGAAGGAGGTATGATATGAAAGCAAATGTAGGTGGTATTGATAGAATTGTTCGGTTGCTGGCCGGGATTGGTTTGATTGTCGTGGGTGCGCTTGGGTTAGTCGCTTCACCATGGAATATGGTGGCTATGGGTGCAGGCGGTATTTTTACGCTGACGGCATTGATCAGCTTTTGCCCATTGTATGCAATTTTGGGTATTAAGACCTGCCCTGTAAAATAATTTCTTTACTTATTATATTACTATATTATAATACGCAAAACTGAGTAAAATAATATGGTAATAGGCGGGTGGGTGATTCATGGCAGGATATGTAAGCTCATTCGATAAATCAATCCGGGTCTGGTTCGGTTCGGCGATGATCATCGGCAGTATTCAGAATGCCCATCTGTTACCGTGGACAGTCATTGGAATGTTACTGGTTGTTACTGCATGGCTGGGGTTTTGCCCGCTCTATGCAGTCACCGGTTTTCGTACACAAACGTTGCGCTTGAACTGATCAAACACAACAGGGTTGCCGGCTATCCGGCCACCCTGAATGTTCCATGCAGGCGTCAACTGTGACACCAAGAGTCTGCATGGGTGACGGGGTGGGGCGTCAGGCTCTACCCTAATCCTGAATAGGAAATAATTCCTGGCAGAAAATGATACAGAGGGCCATAGTGAATGCCCTCGCAAAAAAAAGGAGATGAATAACTATGGCACATGTAGTCATTATTGGAGCAGGTATCGGTGGTATGCCGGCTGCGTATGAAATGCAGGACGCGTTGAAAAAATTTGGTGGTCAGCATGAGGTGACGGTAATATCCAATGTGGATTACTTTCATTTTACCCCGTCCAATCCGTGGGTAGCGATTGGCTGGCGTGATAAAGAACAGATCAGTTTTGCGTGTTCCCCCTATCTGAACAAGAAGGGGATTAACTTCCTGTCCTGCGGTGTGGATGAGATTATGGCCGATGAAAGCAAGCTGCGACTCGGAAACGGTCAAAATCTGGATTATGATTATCTGATTATCGCGACCGGCCCGCGTCTGGCCTTTGAATTGGTTCCCGGCATGGGCCCGGAAGGGCATACGCACTCAATCTGCCATGTCGATCATGCCGTGGAAGCATACAATGCATTTGAAGAGTTTTGTAAAAATCCGGGACCGATTGTAGTTGGAGCTGTACAGGGTGTGTCATGTTACGGACCAGCCTATGAATATGCCTGTATTCTGGATACTGAACTGCGTCGCCGTAAAATACGTGACAAGGTGCCGATGACATTTATTACGCCGGAGCCTTATATCGGCCATCTGGGCCTGGGCGGCGTGGAAGATTCCAAGGGTTTGCTGGAATCGGAACTGAGAAAACGTGATATCAAGTTTATTACCAACTGTAAAACAACTGCCGTGCATGAGCATACCATTGATTATGAAGAGGTAGATCGCCATGGCGAAGTGATTGCCTCGGGGAGTCTGGATCACCAGTTTGCGATGTTGATGCCACCATTCCGTGGCGTCGGACCGGTTGCCAATTGCGAAGGGCTGGTCAATCCGATGGGCTTTGTGACCATCAATGATTATCAGCAGAATCCGAAATTCAAGAATATTTACGGTACTGGCGTGATTGTGGCAATCCCTCCGGTGGAGGCGACACCGTTGCCGGTCGGAACACCGAAAACTGGGTTCATGATTGAGTCGATGACGACTGCCATTGTGCACAACATTATCCATGATCTGAAGGGTGAAGAACCTGAACAGTGTGGTACCTGGGGGGCGATTTGTCTGGCTGACTTCGGTGATGGTGGGGTGGCTCTGGTCGCTTATCCGCAGATTCCACCGCGCAATATGGTTTGGGCCAAAGGCGGTAGCTGGGTACATGTAGCCAAGGTCGGTTTCGAGAAATATTTCATGCGCAAGATGAAAACAGGCGTATCCGAACCTTTCCTTGAGAAAGCATTTCTTAAGCGTATGGGCATTGAACGCCTTAAATAATATGTCATAGAGACTAGGCGGCTGCCACGATGACAGCCGCCTGTTTTTGGCCATAAATATCACTATATTATAATATAATAAGAACGTGGAGGTTGTGTGAGGACTGAACTGGCCAAAGAGATTACGATAGTTCTGGTGATTAAGTTAATGTTGTTGCTGCTTATCTGGCGGATGTTTTTTTACAATCATGCCTCTGTCATTGATCCATTACAGCATCTGTTGCCCTGAGGTCTCTTCAGCCCGAAACACCAAAAACAGGACCATATTGAAGGAGTAAAGTATTATGGAAGAAGCACTGGTAGATATTTCGAGGTTACAATTTGCGTTTACAGCCTTGATTCATTTTCTGTTTGTACCGCTGACGCTCGGGCTATCGTTGTTGCTGGTTGTGATGGAAACATTGTATGTCAAAACAGGCAAACAGATTTATAAGGATATGACCAAATTCTGGGGTAAACTGTTTGCGATCAATTTTGCCATGGGCGTGGTGACCGGCCTGACGATGGAATTCCAGTTCGGTTCCAACTGGGCCTATTACTCCCATTATGTCGGTGATATTTTCGGTGTGGCGCTGGCCATCGAAGGCTTGATGGCCTTTTTTCTGGAGTCGACCTTCATTGGTCTGTTTTTCTTCGGTTGGGATAAACTTAGCCGTGGCAAACATCTGATGGTCACTGTGCTGGTGGCACTCGGCTCCAACTTATCCGCATTATGGATTCTCATTGCCAACGGCTGGATGCAGCATCCTGTCGGCACCTTCTTTAACCCGGAAACGATGCGCATGGAACTGGATAGTTTCTCAGCGCTGTTGTTTAATCCCGTAGCGCAGGTGAAGTTCCTGCATACGCTCTCTGCCGGTTATCTGACCGGAGCCGTGTTTGTGATGGGTATCAGTGCCTGGTATCTGCTCAAGGGTCGTGATCTGGAATTTGCCAAGCGCTCGTTTACTGTGGCGGCAGCCGTAGGCACGGTGGTATCGATTACCGTGGTCATGCTGGGTGATGAGTCGGGTTATCATGTGGCGGAATATCAGCCGGAGAAAATGGCTGCGATTGAAGCGATCTGGGAAACTGAATCGGCTCCTGCTCCGTTTACGGCTATTGGAGTTATTGACCAGGAAGCAGGGGAGACCCGTTATGGCATTCATATTCCGGCTGCACTCGGCCTTATTGCCACACGTTCACTTGATGGCGAGGTTCCCGGCATCAAAGAGCTGGTGGAAAAAAACGAGGCACGCATTCACAGTGGTCTAATAGCGTATCAACATCTTGCCGCCATGCGTGACAGTAAAGCCGGAGATGCTGAACGACAGGAATTCAATGCGCATGTGAAGGATCTTGGATATGCCCTGTTGCTGAAGAAGTATGTCGACAACCCGATACAGGCCAGCGAGGCGCAGATTCAGCAGGCCGCTGCCGATACGATTCCGCGAGTCGCACCGATGTTCTGGAGCTTCCGGGTCATGGTGGCCATAGGCAGCTTTCTGATGCTGTTAATGTTCTATGGCCTGTATGCCGCCCGTAAGGGCATGGCCTGGAACAATCGCTGGCTCCTCAAGGCAGCTTTGTGGGCCATCCCATTACCATTTATCGGTGTGGAGGTTGGATGGTTTGTAGCTGAATTCGGCAGGCAGCCGTGGACAGTATTCGGTGTGCTGCCGACCCACTTATCCACCTCATCGCTGCAGGTATCCGATGTGCAGCATTCGCTGATGGCATTTGTGATCATGTATACGCTGATGTTTGCCGTGGAGCTCTACCTGATGTTCAAGTATGCCCGCCTCGGCCCGAGCGCTCTGCACAGTGGCCGATATCACTTTGAGAAAGGAGTGGCATGATGTTTGATTATGAGACATTGCGCTTGATCTGGTGGTTGCTGATTGCAGTACTGTTACTTGGTTATGCCATTATGGATGGCTTTGACCTCGGTGTAGGGACGCTGTTGCCGTTTGTCGCCAGAACTGATGATGAACGTCGGGTGCTGATCAATGCGATCGGGCCGACTTGGGATGGTAATCAGGTGTGGCTGGTGCTGGGGCTCGGGGCCATTTTTGCAGCCTGGCCAGCTGTATATGCGGCTGCTTTTTCGGGCATGTATGCCGCTATGCTGTTGATGCTGTTCGCCCTGTTCCTGAGGCCGATCGGCTTCGATTATCGCAGCAAGATTGCCTCACCGGTGTGGCGCTCATTCTGGGATTATGCCCTGTTTTTCGGAGGCATGGTTCCAGCCGTTGTGATGGGTATTGCATTCGGTAATTTATTGCAGGGCGTGCCATTTCATTTTGACGAAAACTTTCGCAGCTTCTACACAGGAACGATGGCTGACTTGTTGAATCCGTTTGCCTTGCTGGCAGGCCTGGTGTCACTGAGCATGCTGGTGATGCACGGGGCAACCTTCTTGCTGATCAAGACGGAAGGTATATTGCAATATAGGGCCCTGAAAGCATCCAGGAGCGCGGCTATTGTAACCATGGTGCTGTTTGCTATGGCTGGTGTCTGGTTGATGACGGACATCGAAGGTTTCCGGCTGGTCGGAGCGGTGAACCATTATGCCGGATCGAAGCCATTCGGGCTGCATGTGGTACATGAGACCGGTGCCTGGATGAGTAATTTCCGCGATTACCCCTGGATGTGGCTGGCGCCGTTGTTCGGCATGGGCGGGGCGTTGATGGTGATGATGCTCGGCGACGGTAAACCGGGCATGAGCTGGATTGCCAGCAGTGTTTCCGTTGCAGGCATTGCGGCAACTGCCGGCTTATCGATGTTCCCGTTTGTATTGCCTTCCAGCACGTACCCGGCCCAGAGCCTGCTGATGTGGAATGCCACGTCGAGCCAACAGACGTTGTGGCTGATGTTTGTCGCAGCAGCGATATTTATCCCGTTGATTGTGGCGTATACCTCATGGGTATTTCGGGTGTTACGGGGCAAGGTGACTGTAGAGCAGATAAAAGAACAGCAACACACGGCTTATTGATGCGCATGCTTCCATCAGTGCCCAGCGAACTATTGAGGAGAAAGAAATGTGGTATGTAATCTGGATTTTGGTCGCTTCACTGGCTGTATATGTCGGGGTGCGATCTGCCCTTGCTGTTGATTGATCAAGTCGTTCTTTTATGCGGCTAATATCTGTCGGGGTTGATGTATGAGTCTGTGGGTGATCGCACTGGCTCCATTGATTGGCATGTTTCTGGCTATGTTCGGTGCCGGCGGTGGTATGCTAACTGTACCATTGCTGGCTTACGGTGTGGGTATGCCGTTGAAGAGTGCAATTGCAGCAAGCTTGTGGATTGTCGTGGTGGTGAGCCTGATGGTATTGCTGCGGCAGCGGGCATGGACGCAAGTTCAGCCGAAACTGTTGCTCTACTTTATGGTCGGCGGTGTGATTGGCAGCTGGGCAGGGGCGCACCTGGGTCTGGCCATTTCGGATGCTGCTCTGGGGATGATGTTTGCCCTGCTGGTCTGGTTTGTCGCATGGTGGATGTATCGACAGGATAGCACTGATGCATCATTACGAAGTCAGTCACAGCCATGTCGCTGTGTATTGACGCTGGTGGTCGGGGTGGCCTTGGGCGTGGTTACCGGGGTATTCGGTGTCGGCGGGGGGTTTTTGATGGTGCCTGCATTGATCTGGCTCGGCGTATCGGATTTCAAGGTGGCAGTCAGCCATTCATTGATACTGATTGTGATCAACGCCCTGGTCGCTGGAACTACCTATCTGGGCCGGGTTGAACTGGCCTGGCAACCCATGCTCTGGATTACTGTCCTGGCAGCAAGCGGTTGTTTGGCTGGCAGCGCAATGATGGATCGTTTTACAGCCGCCGGACTACAGAAGGTGTTCAGTCTGTTATTGCTATTGGTTGGATGCATCATGTTGTATGATGCGATTGGAACATACTGAGAAAATTGGAGATACTATGAGTAATGAATACAAACAACTGACAACTGAATTATCAGCCAGTATTGGCAGTATCCGCAAGGATATTCCGGAAGTGATGAAAGGTTTTTCGGCTATGGCCGGGGCGGCGTTGGAAGATGGCGCGCTGAGCAAGAAAACCAAGGAACTGATTGCCCTGTCGATTGGCGTGGCCGGGCACTGCAAGGGCTGTATCGGTTTTCATGTCAAGGCGCTGATTGCACTCGGCGTGACACGGGAAGAATTGACGGAAACGTTGGGTATGGCAATTTATATGGGTGGTGGCCCGTCACTGATGTATGCAGCTGAGGCGATGCAGGCATTCGAAGAGTTTTCCAAATCATGAAACTGTTTGCCTCGTGGTTGCACTGTCCATCCATGGGCATGCTGATTGTTGCTGCACTGTTGCTGGGTGCGATGCCGATTACACCGGAACCGCACCTGCTCGAAAAAGCACGCATGTTGATGGATGGTACGCTGGTCAAACCGGTCGATATGTTTGACCTGTTCTGGCATAGCTGGCCGATTCTGTGGATTATTCTGCGTTTACTGACACCGGGGACGGTGGGGCAATGCAGTATTCCAGATAAATCATGATACTGGCGCTTGATATCGCCCTGTTTGCAGCCATCGCAGGCCTGTGCTGGCAAGGGTATCAGAAACGTAGATTATGGTTTGTGGTACCGGTATACCTGTGGTTGAAGCTGGGTAAGGGGCGCAGCTTCTGGATGCAATTTCTTGTTTTCGCACCGGCGACAGTGATTGGATTGCTGTTGTGTCACTGGATCAACACGTATGGCTGGCATGCCACTGCAGCTGGAGGGATGCTGTTTGGTATGACGATCGGTTTGGAAGCAATGCGTATTGCCGAGGAGGAACAGAAGTGGAAAAGAGAAAAATGCGATGTGGAACAGGAACAATGAAAAGGGGCCTGATGATCTTGTTGTTATTATTCAGCGCCACAGCCCATGCTGAAACGCTGCCATTTGATTTATCCATCACGAGCGCACTGGTAAATGTGCAACGTTCCCTGACTCTGAGCGATATCGGCGGGGGCAAAACGGCCATTCATATAGACTTCAGGGATAAGGCTGGCAAAGCCTATACATTCGACCTCAACTACAAGGCATTGCCTGCCAACCGTTCATTTCCAGGCAATCTGGATATCACACTGAAAGATGCGCAGGGCAAAAAGCTGGGCTATCTCTTTTTTGCTTTGAACCGGGTGCATTTTCTAAAGCAAGTCGGTGTATTCGGATTGATGGTGAAAGTCGATGATGAGCTGTTTGATATTCGGTTTATCTTTGATAAACCGGCGACGGGTAATCTACATGTCGCCGATCTAGGACAGGAACGTTTTGTGCAGGATACGCTGGTGCCTGCATTTCACTTTCAGATGATACGGCCAGTTATAGTTCCGTTGGTCAGGCCCGGTTTACGGTCAAAAACGTATCGTCTGGACAAGTACCCTTACGGGGTAAATTATAACCTGAAAGATCAGGCAGATGGCATCGTTCAGTTCCAGTATAACTTATACGATAAAAGCCGGAAACAAACGCATTTACTGGAGCGAATTTATTTTCAGGCCGGTAGTTTGGCTATCTTGCGGAAAGCGATGTTCGCTGGTAAATATTTTCACCCGCGTGACGGGGTATTCAAGCTGGTATTCTATCCGACTATAGGCCAGACCGAACCGCCAAAAGAAACAGTCAATGGAAAAAGAGGATAGAGACATGAGACGAGTCATACTATCAACAGTAGCCTTGATGCCAGGAACGCTATGGGCTGACCCCCTGGATCGGGGTGAGGCATACACCACACGAGCCGGGCCGCCTGAATGGATGGACAATATTGATTTCGGCTTGTTGCTGGTGGATTACGGTATTTTTGCACTGACACTGATCGGGCTGGGCTGGCTGTTATTTAAACGGCCGGATTATCTGCTCCGGCTTGAATCAGTGATTCGCGCACCATTTGCAGCGATTTTTGTTGCTGCAAAACGTGCTGGCGGGGTAACAGAATTCATGTTGCAAATGCTTGGTGGCGTTGCTGTATTTGTCGCTCTGGTTGCCTGGGTGTTCTTTTGCCAGTGGCTCAAGCATGTTGGGCTGGGGGCGTTGGCCATGGCCGGACTGGCATTTGTGGCTTTATTGCTTGTGCGTATGATTAAAGGCAACGAACGGGGACGACCTGTCCCGTAAATCACTGTGTCTTTAAAGAGGTAAAGCTGCAATGAACGATTGGGAAGAACGCTATCAGCAGGGGGACACCGGCTGGGATCGTGGTAGTAGCAGCCCGGCTTTGCATATATGGCTGGATAGTGGTGCATTAAAACCATGCCGTATTTTAATTCCCGGCTGTGGTCGCGGTCATGAGGTCGTGGCACTGGCCAGGCTCGGTTATGATGTCACGGCTGTCGATATTGCTCCCTCGGCGACAACACATTTGCAACAGCAGTTAGCTGATGCTGGTGTGATTGCAACAGTCATATGCGACGACCTGTTCAATTATCAAGCTACCGACCCATTCGATGCAATTTATGAACAAACCTGTCTCTGTGCTATTCAGCCTGAACAGCGGAGTGTATATGAAGCACGTATCCGCCACTGGCTTAAGCCGGGAGGAGAGCTGTTTGCGCTGTTTATGCAGACAAGCACAGAAGGTGGTCCACCATTTCATTGCGACTTGCAGCAGATGCATCAGTTATTTAATGCTAAACACTGGTTATGGCCAAGCCATGAACCGATTTGGGTTCCCCGCAAAAGTGGCAAGTTTGAAATGGGAACGATCTTGTCTAAACGGTAAATTTGTATGGCCGGAGATGCTATTGAGATGAAAGACCTTGAATGATGTAGTGAACAGACCCAACGAACAAACAAAGGAGATAGAGATGGCAAAAGGAATGAAAGATTTTGTAGCAGAAGCCAAAGCTAGCGTGGCAGAAGTATCCACTGAAGATGTAGCGGCTTTGTCCTGTGGCTCTGTTTTATTGCTGGACGTGCGCGAGCCAGGCGAATTTCAGGCCGGGTTCCTGCCCGGTGCAATTAATGTGCCGCGCGGAATGCTGGAGGTAAAAGCTGATCCGGCAATGCCGCCGCACGATGTCAGGCTGGCAGACCGTAAACAGCCAGTTATTACCTATTGTGCCAGCGGTGCACGCAGCCTGTTGGCCGCATCCACCTTACAGGAGATGGGCTTCACCAATGTCAAATCCATGGCAGGCGGCTTTTGTGCCTGGCAGCAGGAAGGTCGTGAGGTGTCCGGTGCGTAATTGAAAATAAATACTGATGAAGAAAAAGCATCGATTCTCTTCTTTGACAGGTATAAACTGAGGTATGCTCTACGAGATGTGTCAGGATAATCTAAAGTAATGCGGAAACATTAATGGATACCGAGCCACCATTTTTTAATCACCTCACTACAGGCAGGAAGATACGCCTGCACAAGGGAGAGTTCCTGTTTCATCAAGGTGACAATGTTGGTTCTATTTATATCATTCGTCGAGGCCGCCTTAAACTGGTGCGTACTACTATTGATGGCAATTCGGTGATTTTGCAAATGGCGATGGCAGGTGATTTGTTGGCTGAGGCCTCCCTGTTTGTCGATGCTTATCATTGTACCGCTATCGTCGACAGCAAGGCTGTCGAACTGTCCTGCTATTCCAGACATGAGCTAATAACGATTTGCCGACAAACGGCTACTGTGGCGATTCAACTGGCGGAGTTATTTGCACACCGTATCCTCAAATTACGCGCAATGTTGGAAATCAGAAATATCCGCTCTGCCAAACAGCGTATTTATGCCTATTTTCAAATGGAAGCAGGTGCTGGTCATCATGTGTTATTGCGCATGACGTACAAAGATATGGCGTACCAGTTGGGCCTGGCGCATGAAACGTTTTATCGGGCTATGAGAGGACTCGAAGCAGAAAAACGGATCGCAAGGAAAGAGGGCGCTATTCACCTTTTCTGACAGTTATATGATTCAAATCATATGCATGTATTGCTTGTAGAGATACGATATGCCATCGTAAAACGACAAGGAGTATGAATCCATGGAAAAAACAATCGTGATGATAATTGCCATGTTACTAATGACTTCACCGGTATTGGCTGAAGATATGCAGATGGATCATGTGATGAAACACGGTGATATGAATGGGATGATGGGCATGCACTCTGAAATGGCAAGGACAGAAGATGCGCGAACATCACTGAATTTACCTGCACCGATGCGTTACAAGCAACTGGTCATGATGCGTGAACACCTGCAAGCTGTGAATGATATTATTGCCTATATTGCCGAAGGAAAATTCGATACTGCATCCGAAACCGCGCATAAGAAGCTGGGGCTTACACCTGAAATGAAACAGATGTGCAATATGTTTGGTAATAATGATTTTCGCATGATCGGGCTGTCATTCCATCAAAGTGCGGACGAATTGGGTGATGTACTTCAAACTGGTAATGTGAAACGTTCACTGGCTGCCTTGCATCGTACCATGGATAAATGTGTAAGCTGCCATGCTACCTTTCGCCAATAAGCGGATGATAGTTATTGGAGTCAGTGGCAGAGGAGAGTGATGAAGAGACAAACAATGTTCGAAGCTGTGGGGGGATTGCCGGTGATGGAACGCGTACACAAGCGCTTTTACGATAAAGTATATGCCCACCCATGGCTGGGAAAGTTTTTTGAAGGCCATGACCAGGCCGCGATTGAATTGCGTCAGACCCAGTTTATGGCGGAAAAAATGGGCTCGAAGAGTGCGTATCCCGGTCGGGAACTGCCACTGGCTCATCGTCGTATGTATATCACGGAGGAACTGTTGAAGCTGCGTCAGGCGCTGCTGCGTGAATCGCTGGAAGAAGAGGGAGTGACAGAAAAACTGATTGCCCATTGGCTCAAGATCGATAAGGCATTTTGGGGGAAAATCAGCAATGAATCACTGGATGAATTCCACCTGGTAGATTTTAAATATGAGATACCGCTTATTGTTGAAAAACCGGAGGCATAGGCATTTGCAGAAGTGCCAATATGGAAGCCGATCATGAAATGCCTGATCCATGCATGGCACAGCCATGAAGGGGAGCTGCGTCGCTGGTTGATTTCACGGCTGGGTAACCCGGCTGATGCCGAGGATCTGCTACAGGATGTGTTCGAAAAAGCCATGTTGCAGGGCGAGCGGTTCTGTTCCGTCGAAAATGCGCGCGCCTGGCTGTTTCGGGTGGCTCGTAATGCGCTGGTCGATCGATATCGGATGCAGCGCGATCAGGTTGAACTGCCGGAGAATATGGCCGCTATTGAAGATGCGTCAGAGGCTGTAGATGAGCTATCAGAATGTTTGCCGCGCGTGTTGTCCGAATTATCGGATGAGGACAGAGAGGTGATCACCCTGTGTGATCTGGACGGCATCTCGCAACAGCGATTTGCCGAGCTGAAAGGCATCTCCCTGCCTGCCGCCAAATCGCGTATCCAGCGGGCTCGCAAGCGTATGCGGCAGCAGTTGGAGATTGGTTGCCAGGTTCAGCTGGATGAAACCGGGAATGTCTGTTGTTTTGTGCCCCGGCCAACATTGAAATAACATGATAAAGTATGACGAATGGAGGTAAACGACGATGCTACTCTATGACGCAGCCCGACCAAATCCACGTGCGGTTCGTATATTTCTGTTGGAAAAAGCGATTACATTGCCGATGCAGGACATAGATGTTGATGGCGGAGAAAACCGCTTGCCCGACTTTGTTGCCCGAAACCCATCAGGTCAGGTGCCGGTACTGGAACTCGATGATGGAAGCTGGCTGGCAGAATCTGCCGCTATTTTTCAATATCTGGAAGAACTATACCCCGAACCTCCATTGATTGGCGCGACTGCCGAAGAACGAGCCGTTACGCGCATGTGGCAGCGCCGCATCGAGCGTAGAATTACCGAACCGCTCTATGCTGCCTTTCATTATGGGCCAGCAGTAGACATGTATAAAAACCGCATGGTGGTGTTGCCCGAAAGTGTGGCCGATTTTAAAGTCTTGATGCACGATGGCCTGGTATGGTTGAATGATTTACTTGTGGGTAGAAACAGCATTGTTCCCGGCCGATTTACGGTGGCCGATATCACGCTTTTTGCAGCACTGGATTTTGGCAGCAGTATCGGTTGGTCATTACCGGCAGAATTGAATCACCTCAATCAATGGTTTGAGGCGATAGCAGCACGCCCGTCAATAGCGGCCAGCCTGCATGCCAAATCAGCACAGACCGGGGTTCATTATTAGGGATACTCTGAAAAACTCAGAGCATCCGCGCGACCCATGGACGGGTCGCCAAAATCAAACACGTCAATGGTTGATTTTGTAAGCAAAGGCAAAACCACGTTTTTGCCTTTGTGTCCTGAAAAAGTGCAGGACGCAGTTTTTCAGAGTATCCTTAGACAAGCAACGATACTACAGTAAAGCCGCCCGCGATCAGCCAGATAAACAGCACCATTGCCAAAATAAAGGGCTTGATGCCTACCCCTTTGAGTTTATCGAGGCTGGTTTCCATGCCCAGAGCAGTCATGGCCATGGTCAATAAAAACTGATCGATATGCTGCAGGGTCACCACCCATGATGCAGGCAGCAGATGCAGGGAGTTAAATCCAACAACAGCCAAAAAACCAAGGGCAAACCACGGTATGGTTAATGATGCGGTGTTATCTTCGCTATGACCACGTTCATCATGGCCATGTTTCCCACGACCGCGCTCCCCATACTTCACCCACCACCATCCTATAAACAGCAAGGCAGGCACCAGCAGCATCACACGGGTCATTTTCACAATCACAGCATCGTTGCAGACCGTTTGGCCGATATCACTGGCGGCACCAACCACCTGAGCCACTTCATGCACCGTTACGCCGATGTAAATACCCCATCCATGTGCATCCAGATTCAAGATTCCCCATTGGTAGATAAGCGGGTAAATGAGCATGGCCAGCGTGCCAAAGGTGACAACGGTTGCTACAGCCGTGGCCGTTTGATGGCCTTTGGCTTTAATGACGGGTTCAAAAGCCAGAATGGCTGCCGCACCACAAATCGCACTACCGGCTCCGGTCAACAGGGTTGTTTGTTTATCCATACCCAACAGGTACACACCGACGACGTAGGCTATGGATAATGTGCTGATCACGATAAAACTGGCTGTTGCGAAACCAACCCAGCCAATCGTCATGACTTCCTGCAGGGTGATATAAAAGCCATATAATATAACGGCCAGGCGGAGGATTCTTCTGGCCGTAAAACTGATGCCCGGCAGCCACGCCTCCGGCATTCGGTGATGCAGTGTATTGGCATAGAAGATACCCAATACAATGCCGATGATCAGTGGGCTGATGCCCAGTTGGTGAATCCAGGGCCATTGACTGATTTGCGTGGCGGCCAATGCAAACAGTGTGACAAATAAAATGCCATTGGCTGTATCGGCTCGCTTTTCCTTACTGAACACTATCTTTTTCCATATATATCATAGTGCGCAGTGTATGGTGTTATATTATTATGAATAATGATGATTAATGATATTATATATCAAATATAGTGATATGATTGTCGCATGAATATTCACCCGGAACATCTGCTTAGTTTTGTCGCCCTGGTGCACACCGGTAGTGTCAGTGCTGCCGCCAAAACCCGATGTCTGACCCAACCGGCCATCTCCAATCAGTTAAAGCGTTTGCAGGACGCAATTGGCATGCCACTTTATCGACGCTGTGGGCGTGGCGTGAAGCTAACGGGCACAGGTGAATCTTTTTATATCCATGCCTTGGAAGTGCAGCAGTCCATGCAGGATGTAAACAGCTTTGCCGATGCGTTACACGGCCTGCAGGCCGGGCGCATTTATCTGTCTGCCAGTCAAACGATTGCAGGCTCGCTGTTGCCCGGTGCGCTGGTTGAATTTCGCAGGTTGTACCCGCAGATCGAAGTGTTTGTGGAGAGTGGTAACAGCCAGCAAGTATTTGAGCATATGGAGCAGCATGATTTGGGTTTGGTGGAAAGCCCCATTCCATCCAGTGTACCGGATTGCTGCAACGTTGAACATCTGGGTGAAGATAAGATTGTCACGGTGATGCCTGCCGATCATCCGTTGGCCGATTATGCATCCATTGAATTAGGCCAGCTTCACGATTATCCACTAATCTGGCGTGAGCAGGGTTCGGGCACCCGGGAAGTATTGGAGCGGACCTGGATGGCTACAACCGGAGCGCGTCCTGATGTTCACCTGTGTATGGGCGGCGTATCGGCAGTGCTTGAATCGGTGCGACAAGGTTTGGGTATTGGTGTGGTATCTCAGTTTTGTTTGCCAACAGGGGAATCTGTTTTGACCACGCGTCCGTTTGACCCGCAATTAACGCGCCCGATGAGTTTGCTGCAGCCGGGGCATGCCTCTCCGCTGGCAAAGAAACTGGTTGATTTTCTCGTGCCATGGTTGCGGTCACGGTTAAAGCAGTGACTGCATCTTGTTGAAGGTGTATTGCAAACACAGTTAAAATAAGTTGCATCTTTTTTCCTCCCTTATCGTCTTCTATGTGTAAGTGAGAAACGATGAGGTAATGATGTCCAAGGCAATAAATCAAAGTTTTAAATTAAATCCTGCACATAGACTGCTCGATTTCCCGAATCAAAGGCCGCTGATGTTTCTCGTGTTGGCGGCAGTTGTGTGGGTGTTTATCTATGCGAACTTGTCGGGAGTCGCTGCTGCGGTGATTGCGATGCTGCCGCTGGGTCAGACCGGGCATTTGGCTGATAGCTTACGTTTTTTGATCTTTGAAGCGCCCAAAGTGTTGATGCTGCTGACTGCTGTGGTGATGGTGATGGGCATGATCAATTCCTGGTTCACCCCGGAGCGCACCCGCGCCATGCTGGCCGGCAAGCATGAAGGTGTTGGTAATATGATGGCCGCAACGCTCGGCATCGTCACCCCGTTTTGTTCATGCTCGGCAGTTCCCCTATTTATCGGTTTTGTGCAGGCCGGTGTGCCTCTCGGTGTGACCTTTTCTTTTTTGATTGCTGCACCGATGGTGAATGAAGTGGCGTTGACGTTGCTGTTTGCGCTGGTGGGCTGGAAAGTGGCGCTGCTCTATATGGCACTTGGTTTATCGATTGCGATTGTTTCCGGCTGGGTAATCGGTCGATTGCATATGGAAGCGGATCTGGAGGGTTGGGTGCGCGATATGGCCAGAATTGATCCGAACGGGGATCCGGGTTTCAAACCTGGACGTTTATCTATGGCAGATCGTCTGCAAGCCGGCTTTCAGTCGGTACACGATATTGTCGGCCGGGTCTGGCTTTATGTGGTGGCAGGTGTGGCCATTGGCGCCGGTATTCACGGCTATGTGCCGCAGGATTTTATGGCCGGCTTGATGGGTAAGGATTCTTCATGGTGGTCGGTGCCTGCAGCGATTTTTATCGGTGTGCCGATGTACTCCAATGCCGCAGGCATTATCCCGGTTGTTGAAGCACTGCTCGCCAAAGGGGCGGCACTCGGCACGGTGCTGGCATTTATGATGAGCGTGATCGCGCTGTCGTTTC
>CAZWWF010000013.1:14139-15687 GCA_964636805.1 uncultured Zetaproteobacteria bacterium | reverse complement strand
ATTTTATATCTGTTTTTCGGAAGTGATGATGTGATCTATTGTTGCGCAAGGCTGTCCGGGTATATCTTCCGCGCTCAGCCCTGCACACCTGGACTAAGCCCGGACATTGAACACCTGGCCGGGTATATAAAAAGTACGGTTTTTCTGCGGTGTACGCAGATAGCGCATCGCCCTATACTCCGTCGCCATGACTGAATTTGCCCTGATTTTACTGTCTGCCGTATTGGTTAATAATTTTGTATTGACCAAGTTTCTCGGAATCTGCCCGTTTTTGGGCACATCTTCTAAAGTGGAAACTGCGATAGGCATGTCTTTTGCCGTCATGTTTGTGATGACGCTGGCATCAACAGCATCATGGCTGGTACAGCAATATGTGTTGATTCCATTGAACTTGCTATACCTTCAAACCATTTTCTTTATCCTGATCATTGCCTCTCTGGTGCAGTTTATCGAGATGATGATTCACAAAACCAGTCCGGTGCTATATCAGGGCCTGGGCATCTTTTTGCCGCTGATTACCACCAATTGCGCCGTGCTTGGTGTGGCTATCCTGAATGTACAGCAGGAACAGACCTTTCTGACATCTGCTCTGTACGGCGGGGGTGCTGCAATTGGTTTTGCGCTGGTCTTGATTCTGTTCGCCGGTTTGCGTGAGCGCATCGAGGTTTCACCTGTGCCGGCAGCTTTCAAGGGCTCTCCGCTGGCATTGATTACGGCTGGCATGATGAGCCTGGCCTTTATGGGCTTCTCCGGTCTGGTTAAAGTCTGATTCATGACCGGTTTATTGTATGCTCTGGCCAGCCTGGGCGCATTTGCGCTTGTTGCCGGTTTGATACTGGCAATTGCCCAGCGTGCCTTTCACATTGAAGGCGATCCGATGGTGGACAAAATTGATGCCTTGTTGCCGCAAACCCAGTGTGGTCAGTGCGGATATCCCGGTTGCAAACCCTATGCGACAGCGGTGGCCACTGGCGAGGCTGAAGTGAACCACTGTGTGCCCGGCGGTGAGCGGACCATGCTGCAAATTGCTGATTTGATGGGTGTAGAACCGAAAGCAGTGGAAGAAGAGGCCGCAGCTCCCCGGTTGGCCTTTATCCGCGAGGATGAGTGCATTGGTTGTACTTTATGCATCAAGGCATGCCCGGTCGATGCTATTGTCGGCGCACCCAAACAATATCACACGGTGATTACCGATCATTGTACCGGCTGTGAGTTGTGTGTGGAGCCCTGTCCGGTGGATTGCATTGATATGGTGACGAAACCGGAATTGCTTGAGCACTGGTCGTGGCCGTTGCCTGATACCAAACGTTCACAACTTGCTCATGAAAGGAGAGATCAACATGCCGGCCACGTTTAGAAATATTGCCCAGCGGCTCGGTATGATGGCACACAGTTTCCCCGGTGGCGTACACCCTGATCAGCACAAGTTGAGCGGAGCGTCAGCTATTGAAATCTGTGATCTGGCACCGGTGCATATCCTGCCGATGAAACAGCATATCGGTTCTCCCTGCTCAGCGCTGGTTAAGGTTGGGGATCGTGTGCTGCGAG
>CAZWWF010000013.1:7922-14039 GCA_964636805.1 uncultured Zetaproteobacteria bacterium | reverse complement strand
TACCCGCTATCCGCAAGGCAGCGAAAAACAACTGATCTATTCCCTGACCGGGCACGAAGTTCCGGCAGGCAAGCTGCCCATGCATATTGGTGTGATCTGTCAGAACGTGGGTACAACGAAAGCTCTGTTCGATGCGATTGCGCTGGGCAAACCCCTGATCGAACGCGTGGTAACAGTAAGTGGCGATGCCTTGCCTAATCCAGCCAATTTACTTGTGCGGCTGGGTACGCCTGCTCGACAGTTATTTTTGCGGCAGGGTCTGGAAGATTTTGATGGCCTGCAAATAGTGCATGGTGGCCCGATGATGGGTGAACGCTTGAAGGCACCGGATGTCCCGGTGGTCAAATCGACCAATGGCTTGCTGGCACTGAGTACCAGGGCGATGGGGGCAGCACACTCGGTGGAGCAACCATGCATTCGCTGCGGTCATTGCAGTGAAGTTTGTCCGGCTTCGTTGGTACCTAATCTGTTGGCCGATCAGTGCCGTTCCGATCAATTCGACAAGGCGGAAGACTATCAATTGTTTGATTGTATAGAATGCGGTTGCTGTTCCTATGTGTGTCCATCGAATATTCCGCTGGTACATTATTTTCGTTATGGCAAAGGTCAGATTGCAGTGGATCGGCGAGAACAGTCGTTTGCTGAAGCATCACGGCAACGTTCGGAATCACGCGATGCCCGCATTGAACATGAAAAGGCGGAGAGGGCTGCCCGTCGTTCCCGTGTTCGAAAAACACATGCCCCCAGGACGGATGCAGTTTCTGCTGATTCAAAACCGTCGGCAGATACACAACATGTTGATACGGGAAGCAAGACTGGGGAGAAAAAGTAATGTCTCTGATTATGCTAAGTTCTCCCCATGCACATGGCGGCGATTCGATTCGTATGATGATGTTTACTGTCATCCTTGCCCTGTTGCCTGCGGCCCTGTTCAGCGTATATCTGTTTGGCTGGTTATCTGTGTTGATGATAGGAACCTGCATGCTGACGGCGCTGATCACCGAAGCAGTCTGCTTAAGGTTGATGAAACGGTCACTTACGACGCTGCTGGATAATTCTGCTGCTCTGACCGGGCTGTTTCTGGCCCTTACATTGCCGGCTGCCACGCCGTGGTGGATGGCCGTGCTGGGTTCAGTGTTTGCTATTGTGCTGGGCAAACAGATTTATGGCGGTTTGGGTTATAATATCTTTAATCCAGCCCTGTCAGCGCGGGTCATTCTGCTGATTTCGTTCCCGCTGAATATGACCACATGGCTTGTTCCGATGTCGATTCATATGGGGTCAGCGACATCAGGATTGAATCTGTATGATTTGTCCACATGTCTGACGCTGTTTTTTGCCGGAGTCGATGCTTTGCCCATAGTGATGCAACAGGGGCTGGATGCGATTTCGATGGCCAGTCCGCTCGGGCATGTGAAAACAGAAGCGACACTCGGTGTGCCGGTTTCCGAGGCTCTTGCCGCTTATCACTATACTGTACTGGATGCCTTCCTCGGTTTTGAGGCCGGCAGTATTGGTGAAACCAGTGCGCTGGCGCTGCTGGTTGGTGGTATCTTCCTGCTGGCACGTCACAGTATCACCTGGCATATCCCGTTTTCCTATCTGGCCACGGTAGCACTTCTGGCAGCCATTTTCAGCAATATAGCACCGGAACAATTCACGCCGCCCATGTTCCAGCTGTTTGCCGGCGGCTTAATGCTGTGCGCCTTTTTTATGGCTACCGATCCGGTCTCATCGCCGGTCACGCCGCTCGGGCAAATCGTGTTCGGTATCGGCTGTGGTATTATTACCTGGAGCATCCGCTCATTTGGTGGCTACCCCGAAGGTGCGATGTTCTCAGTATTACTGATGAACTGTGCCGTTCCCCTGATTGATCATTACTGTCGCCCGCGCGTTTATGGTCATAAAAAGGAAGCCAGGGAAAAATCAGAGTGATGCTGCTGGATAAAGATCAGATTCGTATGGTGATTGCCCTGTTTGTGGTGGCTGCCATTGCCGCTATCCTGCTTGGTCTGACTGATATGATAACTCGCGAGCCGATTGCTGCAGCACAAAAAGCGGCACTGCACAAAGCTCTGCAACAGGTATTGCCACAGCACAGCAATGATCCGCAGGGTGATAAAATCGTACTGGATAGGGATGACGGTGTTTTGCTGGACATATTTCCAGCCAGGGATGCGACCGGCGCCATCATCGCCCTGGCCTGGGAAGTGATTGCACCGGATGGTTATTCCGGCTCGATCCGTATTCTGGTCGGTGTCAGACCGGACGGACGTATTTATGCCATTCGTGTCACTGATCATAAGGAGACGCCAGGGCTGGGCGATGGCATTGTCAAAAATCATAGCTGGCTGGCCAGCTTTATGGATCAAAGCCTGAGCAGTAAAAAGTGGAAAGTGAAAAAAGACGGTGGCGATTTCGATCAGTTCACTGGCGCTACCATTTCGCCGCGCGCCGTGGTCAAAGCGGTAAAAGGCGCACTGGTGTTTTTCAACAGCCATAAACAGGCTATCCTTGCCCGTCTGCACAAACAGGTGAGTACACCTGCCACAGGAGAACATCACGGTGGATAAATCAGAAATTTTTGCAGATGGCTTCTGGCATAATAATACCATTTTCGCGCAATTGCTCGGCATGTGCCCGTTGCTCGGCGTTACCACCTCGGTTGAAAATGGATTCTGGATGGGCGCAGCGACCGTGCTGGTGCTGATAGGCTCCAATCTGGTCGTATCGATGGTGCGCGGCGTGATTCCGAAAAATGTGCGGATTCCGGCTTATATCACCATTATTGCAGCATTTGTGACCGTGGTTGAAATGGCCATGAATGCATGGATGCACGAAATGTATTTGATTCTCGGCCTGTTTATTCCGTTGATCGTGGTCAACTGCGCCATTCTGGGGCGCGCTGAAGCCTTCGCCAGCAAGAATTCCGTATCCGATTCGGTAATGGATGCACTCGCAGTCGGGCTTGGTTTTACCTTCGCACTGGTGTTGTTGGGCGGTGTGCGCGAACTGTTCGGGCAAGGGGAACTGTTGGGCTTTTCTGTATTTGGTGACAGTTATCCGGATATGCTGATGTTTATCCTGCCACCGGGCGCGTTTATCGCGCTGGGCTTTATTCTGGCGGCTATCAACCTGATCAATCGAAGCGTAGCTCGTCGGGCTGAAGCACGTGCACAGTCAAATCATGAAGGCGCAACATCTGCGGCTGTTGTGGAGGCACAATAATGGATATTTATTTCTGGGCTATTGCCATAGGGTTGGGATTGCCACTGTGGTGGTTTGCTTTTTATGCCACCAAGCGCATGCGTATTGGCAAGAATCTGGAGCGTGAGGCTCAGGCCAAACGCAACCTTGAACGGTATGCGATGGAACAGGCGGCTAAAGCGCAGGCGGAAAAACAGGCCGCAGGAGAACAGGCTGAAGAGGATCAGAAATCCGTTGCGAAGGAATCGGCCAAAGCTGTTGTAAACGTTGAAACAAACGGCAAACAGGGGCAGGACTGATGCCGTGTCTGTTTGTGCATACCAATGTGGACGTGACTGACAAAGCAGCTTTCCTGGCGCGCTGTTCATCTGAAACAGCGGCAGCGCTAGGCAAGCCTGAGTCCTATGTTATGGTCAAAGTAGTTGATGCTCAGCCCATGCTGTTTGCCGGAACGGATGCACCACTGGCATTTGTGGAACTGAAAAGTCTCGGCCTGATGACAGCACAGACAGCCAGTATTTCTGCCATACTGTGCGATTTACTTCAGCAGGAACTGGGCATTGAGCCAGGCCGTGTCTATATCGAATTCGCTGCTCCCGAACGTGCCATGTTTGGCTGGAATGGAGGGACATTTTAATCCATGGCCATCCGTGAAATCCTGATTCACCCCGATGACCGCCTGCGTATAGTGGCTGCACCGGTCAGCTTTCCTCTGTCCGATGAGGTAAAACAGGTCATCCGGGATATGGCCGACAGTATGTACGATGCACCCGGCGTCGGGCTGGCAGCTCCCCAGATTGGTGTTCCCCTGCAAATTGCTGTCACTGATACGCTGTGGCGTAGCGATGAAGTACGCCATGATCCGGATAATCCGGGTGGCAGTCGCGACCTGAAGGTGTGGATTAACCCTGAATTCCTGTGGAAAAGTGATGAAATGGCAACATGGGAAGAAGGTTGTTTATCCGTGCCGGAAACCTATGCTGATGTAACCAGGCCTGCAGCTGTGCGCTTGCGCTGGTTTGATATGGATGGTGCGCCGCACGAGCATGACTTTAGTGATTTTCTGGCCGTCGCCTTGCAACATGAATTTGACCACTTGCTGGGCAAACTTTTTATTGATTATCTGTCCCCGCTCAAACGCAATATGATCACCAAAAAAATGAAGAAATTGTATAAAAGTTAAGGGCGCGGCAAGAACCCCCGACGTTTCCCTGTCCACATATATTCTCAGATGGCGGACGTTGAAATTTGCCGAATGAGAAAAATGGAGAAACCATGCGTGTAGTGTTTGCCGGAACCCCCGGCTTTTCTGTCTCTTGCCTGAGGGCTCTGATCGAAGCAAATGGCATGGATGTGGTCGGAGTGATATCGCAGCCGGATCGTAAATCAGGGCGTGGTATGAAGTTGACTCCTTCGGCTGTGAAACAGGCCGCCCTTGATGCCGGTATTGATGTGATTACACCCGAAAAATTGCGTGATAATGACGAAGCACTCGCCTGGCTGCAAAGCAAACAGGCTGATTTTCTGGTGGTGGTTGCCTTCGGCATGATTCTACCCAAAGCGTGGCTGGATGCTGTGAGTATATCTCCGGTGAATGTGCATGCATCGCTGTTGCCGCGCTGGCGCGGGGCTGCACCGATTGAACGCAGTTTATTGGCTGGTGATACGGAAACAGGTGTGTGTATCATGCAGATGGAAGAAGGGCTGGATACAGGCGGAATTTATGCTCGCCGAAGCTTGCCGATTCAACCAACTACGACCGGATCTGAACTCTGGTCCGCATTGGCAGCAATGGGGGCTGAATTGCTGGTCGAAACGCTGCCGAAAATCGGGACTGGGCTTATGCCTGAACCACAGCCCGAGAATGGTGTGACATACGCACATAAAATTACCAATGATGAGCGTATCATTGACTGGCATAAAACGGCTTCCGACATTGATCGTTTGGTGCGTTGTTTTTCACCACGTCCGGGGGTGCGCACCCGATGCCATGGCAAATGGCTGAAGCTTATTGCCGGAGAACCGTTGGCCTGCACATCCGGCCAGGAAGAAGGCTCAGTGGCCGGGGTGAACCGGTATCTGGACATTGTCTGTGCCGAAGGTTCGGTTTATCGCGTTACTGAATTACAACCGGAAGGTAAAAAGCCTATGGCTGCCGGTGATTTCTTGCGTGGTGCTCAACTGGGCATCGGCGACTCACTCAACAATTAAATCATTTGCATTCATTAAACAGGAACTGACCATGGCTGAGCCACAGACTATTTATCTGAAGGATTATATTGCGCCGGCTTTTCTGGTGGATCAGGTATCGCTTACCTTTACCTTGCAGCCAACATCCACTGATGTGGTCTCAGTTGTGCGGTATCGGCGCAATCCTTCAGTCGCTTCAACAGGGTGGCTGGAACTGGATGGTCACGATATGGGATTGATATCTGTTCTTCTGGATGGCTGTGAGCTGTCTGAGGGTGCCTATGTACTGCATGACAGTGGTTTGCGCATTTCAGAGGTGCCTGACTCATTTGAACTGGAGATCAGTACCCGTCTTAATCCCGAAGCGAATACGGTACTGGAAGGCCTGTATCGATCCGGCGGAAATTATTGCACCCAGTGTGAAGCGCAGGGCTTTCGGCGCATCACATTCTACCAGGATCGGCCCGATGTGATGGCACCCTTTTTGGTGCGCATTGTGGCCGATAAGGCAGTCAACCCTGTGCTGCTTTCCAATGGTAACCCGGTCGCGCACGGAGATTTGGCAGATGGCCAGCACTGGGCCGAATGGCATGATCCGTTTGCCAAACCATGTTATTTATTTGCACTGGTGGCTGGCAATCTCTCCTGTGTGGAGGATCAGTTCACCACCATGTCCGGCCGCGATATCACGCTGCGGATTTTTACCGAAGCGCATCACAT
>CAZWWF010000013.1:3034-7822 GCA_964636805.1 uncultured Zetaproteobacteria bacterium | reverse complement strand
CATGAATATTTCCATAACTGGACGGGTAATCGGGTGACTTGTCGCGACTGGTTTCAACTCAGTTTGAAAGAAGGGCTGACTGTTTTTCGCGATCAGGAATTTACTGCGGATACACATTCGCGGGCCGTGAAACGTATCGAAGATGTGCGCTTGCTGCGCACCCATCAGTTTGCTGAAGATGCCAGTCCGATGGCACATCCGATTCGTCCGGCCTCATATATGGAAATCAATAATTTTTATACTGTCACGGTGTATGAAAAGGGTGCCGAGGTGGTACGATTATATCAAAGGCTGCTTGGTGTGGATGGTTTTCGCCGGGGTATGGATTTGTATTTTCAGCGCCATGACGGGCAGGCTGTGACCACCGAAAATTTCCTCGCTGCCATGGCCGATGCCAATAATACGGATCTGTCACAAATGCAGTATTGGTACGATCAGGCCGGTACGCCGAAATTGATTGTTCGTATGGATTATGATGCTGACAAACAGCGTTGTGTTCTACACTGCTCGCAGTCTTGCCCTCCTGCGCCCGGAAACAGCAATAAGCATCCTTTTCTGATTCCGCTTGTGATGGGGCTGTTGCTGCCGGATGGCACTGAACAGCCGTTGCAACTGGATGGTGAATCAGCCGCAGACGGGACAACTCGTACATTGTTGATTCGTGATACCGGGCAATCGTTCACCTTTATTCATGTGAAGGAAAAGCCAATACCATCATTGCTGCGTGGCTTCTCAGCACCGGTCGAACTCGATTATCCTTATTCGCTGTCTGAAAATGCATTTCTGATGCGCCATGATTCCGATCCGTTTAACCGCTGGGCTGCGGCACAGCGGTTGTCGATGCAGAGCTTATTGGCCATTCTGGACGGAGATGAGCCGGATGCAGATGTGGCTAATGCATTCGCCCATGTATTGCATGATAAAACGCTGGATGCAGCGTTGAAAGCCGAAGCAGTGATATTGCCATCTGAATCCGATATTGCCGAAGTCTGTTCGCCTTGTGATCCCACCGCTATCCATGCCGCACGTGAGCAATTGCGTCATCTGGTTGCAACGGCATTGCGTCATGATTTCGAGGTGATTTACCATCACTTGTCTGCAACCACCGGAAGCGATGATAGCGCCATGCAGCAGCGTAAGCTGAAAAATGTGTGTCTGACATATCTGGCAGCATTAAAGGATAACAAATCAATCAGCCTGATTTATCATCAGTTCACGACCGCCACGAACATGACCGACCAATACGCTGCATTAGCTGCGCTGGCCGATCTGGATTGCCCCGAAAGGAAGTTGGCACTGGCACAGTTTGAACAACAATGGCACCGGGAACCTAATGTGATGGATAAATGGTTTGCTGTGCAGGCGGCCTCACAGCTTCAGGGTACGCTGGAACGCGTTCAAACGCTGCTTGAGCATGCGGCGTTTGATTTGCGTAATCCGAACAAGGTGCGGGCACTGATCGGAACATTCGCCTTGAGGAATCCAGCCGCATGTCATGCTGAAGATGGCAGCGGTTATACCTTTGTCGCTGATCAGGTGTTGGCGCTGGATGCGATCAATCCGCAAATTGCAGCGCGTATGGTGAGGGCGCTGATGCGCTGGAAACGTCTGGAGCCGACCCGCAGCGCCTTGAATCGTGCTGCTTTGCAGCGCATTGCTGATCACCACGGTTTATCTGGCGATGTATATGAAATTGTCAGCAAAAGTTTAGCCTGATGAAAATTTCTGACCTGCCGTTTAATCAAACCATTGGTTTACAAATTGATGGCGAGGCTGTTCATTTGAAGCAACAGGATCATTTACTGAATCATGTCGGAAGTTTGCATGCATCCGTGTTACATGGTTTGGCCGAGGGCGCCAGCGGGCACTATCTGATTTTGAATCTGTTATCGCTATTCCCGCAATCACTGGTGCTGGCAAAGAAGGCGACCATTCAATATAAACGCCCGGCGACCGGTGATTGTCTGGCCCGGGCGGATGTCAGCGAAGCAGCATTGCTGACATGTGTCGCCACACTCAAACGGCGTAACAGAGCTGTTCTGACTGTGCCTGTGAACGTGTTTTGTAAAGGCCACATAGTCGCAAAGGCTGAATTCGATTGGTGGCTCAGGTTAGAAATATAATGACTGTAGCTTAATCTGCCAGTTCTGCATTGTGATATACTTTCTGTACGTCATCACAGTCATTCAGGGCAGCCAGCAACTGATCAAATATTACAGCATTTTCACCGTCGAGACTGGCCAGCGTTTGCGGTTCATAAGAGATATCATCGATCTCGAATTCAATTTCCGATATGGCTTCAGTTAAGGCTGTTTTGGCTTTAAAAAACTCCGTATTGGGCGTGAGGACAGTGATCATGCCATCTTCGCATTCGATATCGCTGACATCAATATCGGCCATTATCAATGCTTCCAGAACAGCATCTTCATCATTTCCCTTGAATACGAAAACAGCCTGATGATCGAACATGTGAGCCACCGCACCCGGGCCTCCGATTTTACCGCCGTTTTTAGCGAAGCACTGGCGTACATCGTTGTATGTACGGTTGTTGTTATCGGTCAGGCAGTCCACGATAATCATACAGCCGCCGGGACCAAAACCTTCATAACGGGCAACGGAATAATCTTCACCGCCGCCGCCTTTGGCTTTTTCGATAGCCCGATCAATAACATGAGTCGGCACCTGGTCTTTTTTGGCATTATCCATCAAGCGACGCAGAGCCAGATTGCCATTGGGGTCAATGCCGCCACTCTTGGCGCAGACGTAGATTTCCCTGCCGTATCTGGAATAAACCCTGGTTTTGGCTCCGGCTGTTTTTGCCATGGAAACCTTGCGATTCTGATATGCTCTGCCCATATGTCGTTACTCTCATTTTGATATTTATCGCATTCCGATATTCATCGATGCATCACCGATTGTCTGATGTGTCCGGCATGATGATGCCACAGGCGGCAATAGTAATCAGGAATGTGATTAGACGATAGCAACAAGAAGAGGGGATGCCCGAAATCATTGGATCGATCGGTGTTTTCCGGGCGTGTTAACAGGCCCTAGATATTTCCCTCTTTGGTTTCCGAGTAGAAAATGCAGTTGTTGCCATCGTTCCGCTTGGCCAGATACATGGCATCATCGGCCTTGCCAAGCAGTGTGTCTGCATCTGTACCATTTTCCGGATACATACTGATACCGATACTTGCGCCAATCGAATACTCATCCTTGTCCAGAAGGATTGGTTCAGAGAGTGTTTGAATCACCTTGTCGGCGATGAATTTCACATCTTTGCGCTCATGAATATTTGTCAGCAGAATCGTGAATTCATCGCCACCCAGACGCGCTACGGTATCCTCTTCACGTACACAGGCCAGTAATCGCTGTGCAACCTTTTTCAGGGCCCGGTCACCGGTCTCATGCCCCTTCGTGTCGTTGATAAATTTAAACCTGTCCAGATCAATAAACAGTAGTGCAAACTGTTGTTGTCGCCGTCGTGCCTGAGCCAGCCCCATTTTAAGGCGGTCCATGAACATGGCCCGATTCGGCAGTTCTGTCAGCATATCATAGTGAGCCATCTGAAGTAGTTTTTCTTCGATAGTGCAGCGCTCGATGGCAATGGCAGACAGATAAGCGGCAGCTTCGAGATTGTTGATTTCCGTCTGTTCGGGTGTTCGCGGTTTGGAATAATATAAGGCAAAGGTTCCGATAACTTCTTTACGGCTGTTATAGATCGGCATGGACCAGCAGGCATGCAGACCATGAGCCATGGCCAGATCCTTATAATCGGCCCATAGTGGATCAGTCGAAATATCTTCAACAATAACCAGTTCTTTACGATAGACGGCGGTTCCGCATGAGCCGGCATTGGGGCCTATTGCACCGCCATGGATTGCTTCATTGTAGGCTGTTGGCAGGTTTGGTGCAGATGCGATTAGCAGATGTTTTCCTTCCTGGTCCAGAAGAAGAATAGAGCTTTTTGCCTCCGGGTTATCCTGTTCGATCATCAGATTGATTTTATTCAATATTTCAGTCAGAGAAGGCTGGGTTGCCATCATCTCGAGGATAGCATTACGGGAGCGCAAGCGTTCTGTGGCTGCCTTTTTTTCTAAAGCCTCCCTGTTTTGGGCAGCAATCAGATCGATATTTTCGAAACGTAAGCGGAAGGATTGAATCAGTGTCGAGTTTAACGTTCGGCTACTCACTAACAGTGTGAAGGTGAAAAGCAAGATGAGCACTGCTACGACGAGATAGGTCGGTGTGTTCTGCAGGACAAGCCAGATACTTACAGGTAAAATGGTCAATACACAGAATGAGGCATAGGCCACCACCATGGCCGATAAGGATTGCAATCCGCCAATGGCGATGCCGCCCAGTACAAAAAGTATTAAAATCTGATATTCGAGAGGAACCTGAGGTATCAGTAATATGCCGGCTGAGCCCCAAACGGCGCCGGCCATCATCGATCCCGCCAGAAAATAGCGATACCATTGTTGCATATCCGGGTGTGCTGGCTGCTGTTTTTTGAATCTGGAATATAAAACAAAACGGACGATACTGACGGTAATGATAGCGCCACCCCAGCCTATGAGATAAATATCAGGCGTATGACCTGTCAACGCGCCAATAAGAATGAATGCGACAAGCAGGGATGCAAGCAGGGCAGCAGGCAATTGCTCATAGAGCAATTTAACAAGTTCGTTGTAAACCCGATCCTGTGCAGATGACATGAGTGCTACCGCCTTGGAACATAATTTGTATTTTCGGGAGGGAATATCACGCAATACAGCTCAGTGATGT
>CAZWWF010000013.1:1544-2934 GCA_964636805.1 uncultured Zetaproteobacteria bacterium | reverse complement strand
GTAATACCTGCAGCTGCACCGGCTCCTGTACTGCCTTCGATGACTGGCTGTAGAGAAATGCTCTTGTCACTGCCGCCTATGAGAACCTGGGCACCGACACCGACACCGACACTGGCTGATGCACCTGCGCCGATATATTTACCGGCCAGTTTATAACTGCCGCGTTTCCCGTCGGCAGCAAGGACCGTGAAAACAAGTTTGCGTGCAGTATCAAATTGTAAATTGATGCCGAGGCCAATACCTGTTTCACCGATATAATATTCGGTGCTACTTTTGTCTGTTGAATCATATTTGCAAGTAACATCGGTTGTTGAATGGATGATCAGGTTGAGTCCACTTCCTGGGACGATATCACAGGTCAGAACACCTATTTTGGTGCCTGCGGTTGATTCTCCGGCAAATACGGGTGCCGCCATGAGCAATGATGCGGTCAAAGCCATACCTATGAGTGCGTTTTTGTTTTTCATTCTGTCCTCCTATATATTGGTATCCCGACAGTCTTAGCAATGCTTGCAAGCATTGCAGTGTAGTATTATAGATAAATTATGATAATTGTCACTATAGTTTGTGCGGGTTGAATGTATGGCATACACACGGTCTTTATGCTGAATCAACCCCAGGTTCAATCACGCACCCTGCAAATGCAGGGCGTTTTTTTCGCAAACGGTTATGATGCGCCCATGCCAGTTATGACTCTGAACCATCTCGATAAAGCCTTCGGTCCGCAGGTATTGCTGGATAACGTCAGCCTGTCTATCGGGCGCGGGGTGCGTATCGGACTGATTGGCCGTAACGGCGAGGGTAAATCAACGCTGCTGAAAATCATGGCCGGTATAGAGGAGAGCGATTCTGGTGAAGTAACCTTGCGGGGCAATACTCAGGTAGCCTACTTGCCACAGGATCCTCACTTTGATGCCGGGCAAAGCGTATTTCATGTGGTTGCTGAAGGTTTGGGCGATGTAGCCAGGACGCTGGAGGCATACCATGAGGCACTGCAACAACTGGATGAGGGTAGTTCTGATACTCTGTTGAAACAGATCGATGTTCTGCAGTCAGCGCTGGAACGCCTTGGTGCCTGGCAATTTCATAATCGTATCGAAACAGCCATTTCAAAGCTGAAGCTGGAAGCAGATCGTGATGTCGGCGAGTTATCCGGGGGCTGGTTAAGACGCGTAGCGCTGGCGCGAGCTGTTGTGGCGGAACCGGATGTGCTGTTGCTTGATGAACCGACCAATCATCTTGATATTGAATCGATTGAGTGGCTGGAGGATTTTGTAGCAACATTTCCCGGCTCGGTATTGTTTATTACCCATGACCGTTATTTTCTTGATGCCGTGGCTGAAGAGATCATTGAACTGGATCGTGGAAAGCTGCGGCATTTTCCCTGTTC
>CAZWWF010000013.1:0-1444 GCA_964636805.1 uncultured Zetaproteobacteria bacterium | reverse complement strand
GGCATCAAACCCGGCAAAATGTTGATAGAGGCGATTGAGTTATCGCACAGTTTTGGGGATACCGTGATTTGTAAATCTTTCAGCCATAAAATCATGGCCGGAGATCGGGTCGGACTGGTCGGGGCCAACGGTATTGGCAAAACGACACTGTTGAAAATGATGCTGGGAGAATTGACTCCGGATGCAGGGCGGGTACGCCATGGCGTGCGCCTGGCCCCGGCATTTCTCACCCAGATGCGGGAACTGGATACCAAATTAAAGCTGAAGGAAGTGCTACTGCCACAAGGCGGTCATTATGTGCATATCGGTGGTCATGAACCGCGCCATATTGTGTCTTACATGCAGGATTTTCTATTCGATAAAGAAAGGCTGAACAGCCGTGTCGCGGCTCTGTCCGGCGGTGAGCGCGGACGTTTAATGCTGGCCAAACTGTTGCTGGAACCGGCTAATTTGCTGGTGCTGGATGAACCGACCAATGATCTGGATATCGGTACGCTGACGGTGCTGGAACAGGCCCTGGCCCGCTACGAAGGTACGGTAATTCTGGTATCGCATGACCGTGCTTTCATGGATCGTGTGGCCTCGCGTGTGCTGGCTTTTGAGGGTGATGGTGAAATTATCCCTATTGAAGGCGGTTATTCGGATTATCTGGCATGGAAAACGCGTCGAAATGAGGCGCTTGAACCAGCACGCCAAACTGTCAAACTTCAAAAGTCGACTGCTCCTACGAAGCCAGCAAGGAAACAGACTAAGCTCAGTTATAAAGAACAGCAGGAACTGGAAACCCTGCCGGTGAAGATTGAAACGCTGGAAAAAGAAAAAACAGCCATAGAAGCACGTTTTTGTCATCCGGATTATTTCACTACTGACGCCAAAGCTTGTGTTAAAGATCAGCAGCGTCTGGATGAACTGGAGCAGCTGCTCGAAGTTGCCTATGAGCGCTGGCAGGATCTGGAAGCTATGCAGGAAGCCCTGGCTTCCTGACAAGCTTGAACTTTCGGGTTGCGGTGCACGGCTGCATTTGTGAATAGTCTCGGTTAGCTTTCCGCACCATGCCAAAGATACTTTTTCATTTCGGTGAACTTTCCCTGAAGGGCAAGAACCGATCCACATTCGAGCGCCGTATGGCGCAAAATATCAAACGTGTTCTGAAGCCTGTATTGAAACCGGCCGGGTTTCATCGCGAACACGGCCGTATGACGGCTGATCTGGAATCGATTTCGGATGAATTGCTGGATTACCTGGCCCTGATTCCGGGTATTCGTAATTTCTCCGTGGTGCATGAATGTGAACTGGAGCTGGCAGCCATGCAGGAGGCAGCAAAAAAAGCAGTGCTGGCTGATTTCGGTGGGGATGTGGCCGGTAAACCGTTTCGTGTAACCAGCAAACGCAGCAATAAAGGTTTTCCGATTCCTTCGCCTGAAATGAATTTCGAAATTGGCGG
>CAZWWF010000012.1:0-15717 GCA_964636805.1 uncultured Zetaproteobacteria bacterium | reverse complement strand
ACCTGTCTCATGAAAAACTACCAATTCTCGGAGACCCGGTCTATGCCCGCAGCTACAACCCTGCGATGGATATCCCTGAACCGACACGAACCGCCATTCGCTCCCTGACCCGTCAGGCCCTGCATGCGCAACTGCTGGAATTCACACACCCGGTCAACGGCCAGCCACTCAGCTTCAAAGCCCCCCTGCCGGATGATTTAAAACAACTCACCCATGCGCTGACTGAAAATTATGGCTAAACCTGCTTTTATTCGCTCGAAAATATTGGCTAACCATGGCTTTACAGGGATTTTCACCTTGCGCCAGGGAGGCATCAGTTCCGCCCCGTTTGACGAACAGAATTTCGGTAACGGACTTGGAGATCCAGATAGTAATATCGAACACAACCTGCATCGGCTAATCAAAGCTGCTGCACTGCCATCCAAACCACATCAGGCTATTCAGGTTCACCAGACAGACCTGCTATGGTGCAACGGACAGGGGTACATGCACCAACAATATGCAGATATTTTAATAAGCAATCAGGCCCATACAGCAGTCGCCGTACGTGTGGCAGATTGCCTGCCTGTGCTGCTGGCTGATCCAAAAACAGAAATGATTGCAGCCGTGCATGCCGGCTGGCGCGGCACAGCCGCCGGCATCGTCAAACATGCTATCCAATCCATGCTTGATCATGGTGTAAAACGGAAAAACCTGTTGGCCGTACTTGGCCCCTGTATTGGCCCCTGCTGCTTCGCCATTGGTAATGAAACAGCCACTGCCCTGAAAAAAAGTACAGGAGGCGCAGTAAACTGCATTTTCCGCACAGCAGATATCCATGCCGATCTGCTGGAGATTAACCGGCTACAATTGATCGAGTCCGGTTTAACCGGCGCTCATATTGAAACAATCACAGCCTGTACAGTATGTGATCCTGGTCGTTTTTTCTCCTTCAGACGTGATGGCAAACTTGCTGGTCGTCATCTTGCCGTTGTCGCCACCCCATTGAGCACGTAAGCTTCGCTGATGAACCTGAACCTTGCCAAATTGATCCTGCCCCTTGTTGCTATCGCCCTGTTGAATGGTTGCGCCACGAATGACAAGCAATATAAGAGTAGCGCCAAGCAAGAATATGAGAGAGCCAAACTTCTGATGAAGAAAGGCAATTATGATACCGTCACCATGGATTTGGAAAAATTCAGCACCAAATATCCTTATAGCCGCTACGCTACTCAGGCTGATCTTCTGCGCATTTTTTCAGCCTATAAAGATGGCCAATATGTTCTATCCGAAACGCTAAGTAAGCGTTTTATCGAAAAACATCCTCGCCATGCAAATGTGGACTATGCCAAATACATGTTGGCAATGAGCTATTACAAGCAACGTTCATCAGCAGAGAAAGACGCAAGTATGAACCAGCTGGCAATCGATGCCTTCAAACGACTGCTTAATGAGCATCCGGAAAGCACCTATGCCAAAGACGGTAAAAAGCGCTTACAATCCCTGTACAATTCACTGGCCAAACACGAACTGACAGTAGGTAAATTTTATTATGATAAAGATCATTTTGTAGCTGCTGCCAATCGTTTCCAGGAAGTAGTGCGATTATACCAGACAACACCTTCTATTGAGGAATCGTTGTATTATCTTGCCGCATCCTATGCCAAAATGGGACTAGCTACAGATGCGCAACAAATTGCCTTATTGCTCCAATATAATTATCCGAACAGTTCATGGAGTTCAAAAGCTAAACGATACCTCTGACGTTTCATGGCACACATGCCGTCTGATCAATCTTGTATTAAGGGATACTCTGAAAAAGCGTATCCACACGACCCGTGGACGGGCCGCCAGAATCAAACGCGAAAGTGCTTGATTTTGTGATCGAACGGAGACACTTATTCAGAATTTTCCTGGAATTCCATGCAGCCCGCAACTTTGCGCCCACTGTAATAAAATGCCGTAGACGTATGGATGCGCTAACGCGGCGAGTAAATCTTTTTTGACTGGATCAACCCCACTCATCGGCTGGAAAATCATCGACCATGATCGCAGCTCTGACAGCTGATCGTGTAGTTTTCAGGAGGTCGCCTTCTTCCCTGCTTAATGCATGTTCGCTTACCATGTTTTCTATCCACACATCATACGGCTGATCCGGCCCGTGTATTTTACCATTGTTGCGCAATTTGCGTTCAACAGGTTCTGCACGGATGGTCATGGTCATGGCATATTGCAATCGTCCGGTCAAATCATCTTCGGAATCCGGTGCATAAATCCCTGCAGTCAACCGATCTCGTGAAGCAGATGGCTCAATCAGCATCTCGGCCACCTGATGCATCAAACGATCTGCAGGCAAATGCAACCAACGCCCCAAAGGGAAAGCCCAAACCCGCATCTTCCAGGCCACCGGGCGAACAGGGAAATTCCTGATCACGCCATCCAGCGCCTGTTGCACCTGATACAGACAGAACTGGCAAGCCCAGTGTACCAGTGGCAAATCTGCTTTCGGTCGCCCATCATCTTCAAAACGTTTCAACACAGCCGAACAGAGATACAGATAAGCCAGTGCATCCGCAAACCGCCCTGAAATCGATTCCTTGCGTTTTAAGCTGCCACCCAATACCAGCAAAGCCATATCAGCCATGGCCGAGGTCGCTGCACTAAAACGGGCGATCTGTTTATAATAGCGTGCTGTCACACCTGACACAGGGGATGGTGCCAGCCAGCCGCCGGAAGCGCCATAAAGCACAGCCCGTGCCGCATTGGCAATGGTATAGGCTAGATGCGACATCAACGCCTTGTCAAAGCGATTCACTCCCTCTTCTCCGTCGATGGCAGCTGCTGCAATCTCCTCCTGCAAATACGGGTGACAACGCATCGCTCCCTGCCCGAATACGATCATGCTGCGTGTCAGGATATTTGCCCCTTCCACCGTAATCGCCACTGGAATAGATTGATAGGTTCGTCCGAGATAATTTGAAGGCCCCATGCATATCCCCCGTCCACCATGGATATCCATGGCATCATCGATCACCTGTCGCATCGACTCGGTGAGATATCGTTTAACAATTGCTGTCACCACAGCCGGCTTTTCACCGGCATCCAGGGCTGACGTACTCAGGCGCACGCCTGCATCCATCATGTAGGTCAGCCCGCCAATACGAGCCAGGGCTTCTTCAACACCCTCAAATCGACCAATAGATGTTTTAAACTGTTTGCGTAAACGTGCATATGCGCCGGTTGTATCACTGGCCATTTTACCTGCCGCTGCACTCAACGATGGCAGCGAAATACCGCGCCCGATCGACAACCGTTCGACCAGCATACGCCATCCACTACCAATCATTTTCTGCCCTCCGATCACCCAGTCCATCGGAATAAATACATCCGTCCCGGTATTTGGGCCGTTCTGGAAAGCAATGCCCAGCGGATCATGACGGCGACCGATTTCCACTCCGGGCGTCCCGACCGGAATCAGGGCACAGGTGATGCCCAGATCATCCTGATCGCCTAATACATGTTCCGGATCATAAACGTGAAACGCCAGTCCAAGCACCGTAGCCACCGGACCCAGTGTGATATAACGTTTTTCCCAGTTCAGCAACAGCCCCAGTGTTTCATTGCCCTCAAATTCACGCTTACAGACAATACCGGTATCCGGAATTGAGCCTGCATCCGACCCCGCTAAGGGGCCAGTTAAAGCAAAACAGGGCACTTCCTCACCACTGGCCAAACGCGGCAGGTAATAATTCTTTTGGTCTTCCGTGCCGTAGGCCATCAACAGTTCTGCCGGACCCAATGAATTGGGTACCATCACAGTCACGGCAGCGGCTGAACTACGGCTGGCTATTTTCTGGATCACACACGAATGCGCATAGGCAGAAAATTCCAGCCCACCGTAGCTCTTGGGAATAATCATAGCGAAAAAACCGTTCTGTTTGATGAAATCCCAGACCGATTCCGGCAAATCACGCAATTGATGATTGATCTGCCAATCATTCAACATGGCACAAAGCGCGTCAGTTGGTCCGTCAATAAACGCCTGTTCCTCTTCCGTCAATTTCGGTACCGGGGTTTTCAGTAGCACATCCCAATCTGGATTCCCCTGAAACAGCTCCGCGTCCCACCACACGGTTCCTGCCTCAATAGCTTCTTTTTCTGTATCGGACATCGGCGGCAGTGATTTCTTTATGAGGTTTTTAACCGGTGTGCTCACCCACTTTTTGCGAATATCATCCATAGCCAAAAAGACAAAAGCTGCCGCAATGATCAGCAACAGGACAAAACCGATCCATCCACTCATACCGGCAACCATTAACACCACATCGGTCAATGCCAATATTCCTAGCCATGCCTGCAATGCAATACCGCCTCGAGTCAGCAGGAACAACAGCCCAAACACAATAACCAGCAGTAGAATCCAGAACATGGCAACCTCCATCTGCACCAGTTTTGTCCTCAGTATAGCTGTTTTTCCTTCATCAAACCAACAAAAAGGAGCTCCAAAGAGCTCCTTTTCGTCATTCAGTAGAATTCAGGATGGAAAAAATACTACACTCACACAGCTAAAACTTATAAACCAGCGACCCGGATAATAGATGAACACTGCCTGAATAATTACCGTTACGTACCGCATTAGTCCCTGTCGATGCCGTCTGGTTCCGATCAACGAAATAAACAAACATATAGGCCATATCCAGAGTCATGGCTTCGTTGACGTCGTAGCCAAAACCAACGGTAAACAAATGTCGATCCCGATCCGGAATAGCAGGCGAGAAGAAAGGATCATCGACAGGTGTAGGATCAAACGTATATCCACCCCTCAAACGCATGTCAGGAGCAAACTGCCACTGTGCACCGGCACGTATTGCAAATGTGGCACTCCAATTCTCACGCAGTGTACGGAAGTTGGTTCCACCGGTCAGTACTGTTGCCAATACCGAAGGTGCATAACGGAAATCCAGATTATCGAATGTCTTCCAGTTCACCCAGTCGACATCCACTGACAAAATCCAATCCTCATTGGGAGAATAAGCCAGACCGACATTCACCTGATCCGGCAATACAACTTTGGTGCTGGCCGTCCCTCTTGCGCCTACCGCAAAAGGCGCTCCCACTCTAGCCAGTCCAGCGCCACCAATCACCGTGCCATCATTAATATCGAGTCTGACACGACTGCGATAGGATACACCAAGGCGGAACTGATCAGTGCGATACATCAAGGCCACGTTACCACCCCAGCCATCGCCATTACCCTCCAGCAATTGGAGTGAATTATTCAACCTTACCTTATCCAGAAAAACGTAGTCAACGCCTGCTGCAATGGCAAGGTTGTCACTGATTTTCCATGTAATATTGGGATTGAAGTTAATCGTCTTGATTTCCGCAAATGTGCTGGATGTTGCAAACGGTGAATTTCCCGGCCAGTCCGTTTCCAAACCAAAAGGTGCATTGATACCCATACCTAACGTAATCGGACTGTTTTCAAAGCCATGACTGACGTAAAAATGGGGAATCCCTATCACCTTGCTTTTCGATGATGTTGCAGCCGGATGAGCCGGATTAAGTGCATTGGTCGTAAAATCAGTACTCGGAACAATGACGATCTCCCCTCCGGCCATAATCTGCGTACCCGGTTGAAAGGCTGACCCGGCTGGATTAAACCATTGTGCGGACGGATCATCGGCAACTGCGGTAAACGCATTACCCATACCCATCGCCTTCGACCCCTGCTCGCCAATCTGAAAGCCGCCAGCATGAGCCTGCAAACTCATCAACCCCATGAGCACCGATGCCGTAAATAAAGTAAATCTACGCATATTCATCTCCTTCCCCCTTATTGCATGATCGTGGTAATCGCAGCACCACTGGCGGTAGCACCACTAATCACAACAGTTGCTGGCCCTGCTAAAGCGCTACCCAGATAGGTTGCAGTTTCAGTTTGCATTTCAGTAATGACATCCAGCCCAACAACACTTGGTGCTGGCGGATCAGGTTTTAAGAATGATGAATGCGTCCCCTTGATGAAAAAAGTAAAGCCGTTACCCATGAACGGGGATGGAACCACACCCAGTGGCCATGTCGCAGCAGCTGGCGATGCGGCAACCTGCTTCATACCAAAGGAAGCTGCCAATGCATCTGTGGCTGTATTAGGAACCACCAGGTCACCCAGTTGTTTGAACATGAGCAGGTTCTTGCCTGCCGCCGTAACCAGTGCTGCATAATTAACCGGATCACCATCATCCAATGCTGTTTGTGCTGCTACAAAGAATGCATTGAACTCCGGAGAGCCGGGCAACACGCCCTTGGCAGCCAGGCCAGCCAGCACTATCGGACTGATTTCAGCAGAATGTAAAGCGATATCGGAATAAACACCGCCGGGATTAGCCAACACAAAAGTTTTAATAGCTGGTTCAACTGTCGCCAGCATGGTTCCCAGAATACCACCATTGGAGTGTCCGACATATGAAACCGGAGGTGCAGTCGGCGCAGCTGCACTGTTTACCAGCAAGTCCGGCATGCCATCTGCTCCGGGCGCTCCGGTGGCGTTAACCACAACATCCATCGTCTGCACTTCCAGCAAACGTGTCAGATGAATCAAGTCAGCTACCGACTCGCGAATATTATCTCTGAAAGTCAGCAAATAACTCAGGTTCAAGTACCACTGGCCACTGCTATCGGCAACACCATCCGGCACATTGGCAATAACAGGGCCTGTAGCCTTGCCGGTGACCGGGTCAACGGCCTGCGTTACCAGATCAATCCCGAACGTACGGTCACCATGCAATACTGAATCAATAGCAATCGAGGCAAATCCGGCTTTGGCAAGGGTATTGGCAATGCCAAACACAACCGACTTATCAACCGTAAAACCATGCTGGAAGATGACTACCGGCCACGGGCCTGCAGTATTCGGTGTGGTCATCAGGAAAGGAACAGTTTCAGGTAGCGGATTCGCCGTTGGCAACCCCGTTGCCGGATCTATTGTAAAATGCGCTGTAACAGCACCCGGCAATACGGTTGGCGGAACGCCTATACCTCCACCTACTCCTGCACCATCAGTACTCAGATAATAGGGTATCTTGATTGCGCCAATCACTACGCTGCCAACATTGGGGAAAAGAGCGATCGGAAGTCCGTGTGCTGCAGCAAATGCAGCCATCGACAGCACACCCAAACCACCTGTTGCTGGAGAAGGAGGAACTGGAAACGTTATAAAGTTAGCTGGCAATGCAGGTGTTGCCACGCTGTCAGTCTGTATATTTGCCAGCACCTTGTTGATCGTTTGTGTTTTGAATGTCCATGCAAGCGCTACTGCTGAACTCGGTACGCCTGCACCTGCTGCTGCTGCAAGATAGGTTTGGGTCAGTTGCCTGAGCGGTTCCAGTGCCTGCGCCTGCGCATTGGTCAGCACAGCAAACAGGCTGTTACCGGCAGCATCAACCAGCGGTGCCGTGCCCTTGGTCAGTCCAAATGTAGAGGAAGGCACCAATGGCAAACCGGCAGTGCTCCGAATACCTCCGGTGAGTACCACCATATAGTGGGTATTGCTCTTCAGTACTCCCCGGGGTTGAATGACCAGCGTTTTACCCGTGGAATCTGTTGCAGAAAGCGATGCCGAATATTCAGCTGCAGTAAGTTCCCTGACGATGCCGGTCACTGCACCTGCGCGTGTTGCCGTTACTTCATATACATGCAATGTTGTGCCTGCAATGATCGTCGCTGCATTGGCAGCTGTTGCAAACGTGGTTGAAATCGGAGCAATGGTTGAAAACCCGTCCAGGGCATTCATAGCTACCTTGGGATCAGAAAAATCCGCAGGATTAACAACAGGAATATTCAGTGTTCCATCAAGCGAACCAGTGAACAACAAGTCATCAGGAAATGGAATGATACTGTTTGTCGGATCAAATTTGGCGACAAACGTAGGCTGGCCAGTCGCCACTGCTGCCCCATTGCCCGATGTCTGCCCGCAACCGCTCAAACCCAATAATGGCAGCACAAGAATTAAGAACGCGTACATTCGTTTCATTTCAACCCTCCCTTGTTTAAATACTTATTTAATCAATAAGTTCCCCGCTAGTTCTGTAGTTATGGTTTCGCATCAAAAATCCTGTACTCGACCCTATGGTCGGGTGAATAAAAAACTTCATGGGCAGGATTTTCACTTTTAATCGAATTTACCAAAATCTTGCTGTAGTAAAGCACAGAATGATATTAATGACAACTTACCCTGTGAGTCAAAATGCCACAAAATAATTTTCATTCCTGCAGGAAGCTAGAATGCATATTGCAGCGATGCTACTGCAATATGTATATCAGTCTTATAACTTCCGTTTCTGACCGCATTTACACCGACAGATGTAATCTGGTTACGTTGCCTGAAATACACATAGGCATAGGCTAAATCCAGTGTGGCTGCATCATTGAAATCATAACTGTAACCGAGCGAAAACAGTTGTCTGTCATTGCCGGGGATAGCCGGGGAAAAGTTCACATCATTGATAGGTGATGGGTCATACACATAACCAAACCGGGCTCGCATATTTTCTACAAAACGCCATTCCACGCCGGCCCTGACGGTCACGGTATCCTTCCAGTTTTCCGGTATGACGTTCGTACCTGTGCCTCCTGTCAGCACTGTAGAGAGTAAAGACGGTGCATAGTTGATTCTCACTTCATTGAATGTTTTCCAGTTGGTCCAGTCGACATCAAGGCTCAACAACCATGTATCATTCGGTTGCCAGGCCAAACCGACATTGACCGAATCCGGCAAGGTGATTTTTGTATTGGCTGTCGTTGTTGCTCCGGCCAGCGGCCCCAGCACAGAACCGCCAATCACCGTTCCGCCATTGATATCAATCGCAACCCTGCTGCGGTAATTCACACCCAGACTGAAATGATCGTAGCGTACCATCAGGCCGGCTGTGCCACCCCAGCCACCCTTGTTTTTACCTTCCAGTTGCTGAGCCAGGTTATCCAGGTTGATTTTATTCAGATAGGCATAGCTGAAGCCGCCTGAAATAGAAATATGATCGGTAATTTTGAAAATCACACTTGGATTAATGGCAAGCATCGATATTCTGGAAAATGTATTGCTGCTGGCCAGAGAACTGGTTGGATCCCAGTCGGTTTCAAGACCAAAGGGCGAATTGACACTGATAGACGCTCCGAGACCAGCAGCCTGATCCCAATAAGTATAATAGGCATGTGGTGCAAAAAAGGTCTTGTTTTTACTTTTGGTGGCAGCCCGGGCAGGAAAACCCGGCAGCGATACCGTTGCTGCATTGGGTGTGTAATCCGTGCCCGGCGCAATAATTGCAGCCCCGCCCAGCATGACATGTATCCCGTCGGAAAAAGCTACGCCGGCCGGATTAAACCATGCAGCCGAAGCATCATCAGCAACCGCAGTAAAAGCGCTGCCCATTCCGGTTGAACGGGCTGACATCTCTCCAATCTGGAAACCACCAGCCTGAACGAACTGCACCCCTGCCAATAAAGCAGCAACCAAAAATATGAACCGTTTCATTATTTCCTCGCCCCCTCTGAAAAATGAAAAGTAAGCATAGGCAATAAACCTGTGTTTGCAATTATTGAATAAAGAGGGTGTCAGAACCGCAACAGGAATCGTACCAGTCGGCGGGTAGTGGCTGAATATAATTTTTCGGTATAAAAGCTGCCGGCAATGCGTTTGTTGGCTTCAGCCAGAGTCGGGTACGGAGCAATCATCGAGGCCATCGCACCGATTTTAAGGTTCTGACTGATGGCCAGAATCCAGGGCTGAATCAGCTCGCCGGCATGAATGCCGACAATACTGGCGCCCAGGATCACGCCTTTCGGAGTGGTAATCACCTTGATCATACCTTCCGTGCGTTTTTCAGCCTGAGCCCGGTCATTTTCCTCAAACTGCCAGCGCAGCACACGAATCTCTCGTCCGGCCTGTTGGGCATCGGCTTCACTCATACCCACATGCGCCAGTTCCGGATCAGTATATGTTACCCATGGCACTGCCGAGTAATCCACTTTGGCCGGTAATTTGAACAGCATATTCCTGATGACAATACCGGCCTGATAGGCCGCCATATGGGTAAACTGATATGGCCCTGCCACATCACCAATGGCAAAAATCTTCTTATTGCTGCTACGCAATCGTGCATCGACTTCAATACCTTTGGGACTGTAATTCACGCCAGCTGCTTCCAGATTCAAACCATCCACATTTGCACGCCGACCCGTGGCAATGAGCAGGTGCGAACCGATGGCACACTGTTTGCCCAAATCCGATTCACATCTGGCAGCAACTTGACCATCACCTGTTTTCTCCAGCTTCAGATTGCGCCCGCCTTGGACAAGATTGAGACCTTCATCCTGCAAACGCTGAATCACAATTTTCGTCAATTCCGGATCATCCTTGACAAGCAATCGTGCCATTTCCATCACCGTGACTTCGGCACCGAGCCTGCGATGCGCTTGCGCCAGTTCCATGCCAATCGGACCGCCGCCGATGACTATCAGGTGGGTGACCGGTTCAGTATTGTTAAAAATATTCTCATTGGTGAAATAATCGACCTGATCCAGCCCTTCAATCGGCGGCACAAAGGCCGAAGAGCCTGTCGCCAATACAAAATATTTTGCCCGAATCTGTTGATCACCTGCTTTTAACGTGCTTTCATCAATAAATTCGCCGGCAGCACGAATGACTGTCACGCCCAAACTCTCAAAACGTTCCTGTGAATCGTTCGGCGCAATAGCCGCAATTACCCTGTGTACATGATCGTGTACCCCCTGCCAGTCTACCTGAGGCTGCTGTGTTGTAATACCGAACTGGCCGGCCTCCCGCATCGACTGGGCAACATGTCCTGCTGCCAGTATGGACTTAGATGGCACACAGCCGGTGTTCAGGCAATCGCCACCCATCTCGGATTTTTCCACCAGAGCCACTTTCGCGCCCATTTGCGCGGCTCCGGCAGCCACACTCAATCCTCCGGAACCGGCCCCAATCACACACACATCGACTTTAATCATGAATCACTCCTGACCGGTTTGTTCCGCATTACTTGAAAACCGTTTATAGATTACCGGAATAAGTGCCAGCAATGCCAACCCGGCAAGGGCGGCCATAATCTCCGGTGTCATCACACCCGCCAGCGATATATCACCGCCCTGCTCCAGTACACTGCCAAGCCCCGAACCAGTCAGCGCGAACACAAAGGTGGCCGGCATGATGCCGAAAAAGGTAGCGATCACATAAATACGCAGAGAAACGCCAAGGAAAGCGGGCGCCAGATTGACCAGGAAAAAGGGGAATATCGGCACCAGCCTCAGGACAAACATATAGCTCAACGCATTTTCGGAAAACCCTGCCTGCATTTTTTTCACAGCGCCACCGGCTTTGGCCATCAGGAAATCACCCAGCGATGTCTTGGCAATCAGAAACAGTGCCGATGCTCCGATGGTCGCACCGATCACTGCATACAAAGCGCCAGCCGCAGCCCCGAACAGCAAACCACCGGATAACGTCATCATCAACCCGCCCGGTAATGAAAAAGCAACCACTGCAATATAAAGCAGGATATAAAGCACCGGTGCAAGAATGGCATGCGCATCCACCCATGCGGACAACCACGCCTTGTGCTCAGCCAGGGCATCAAAGCCCAGGAAACGGCCAAGATCGAAGGTATAGAAAAGTACCAGAATCAGAATCAGCACCAGCAGTGGTATCAATCGTTTAAACATATGCATCCTTGGTTTGTTGATCATAATATTTGTTCAACATTCGTTATTCAACAATCAGTTCATAATCAGGCGTCGGATTCAAAGGGCATGAATAGCGGTATTCACCCGGTTCAAGTGCAATGGTGTAATCATGCACATCGCCTGTGGCAATGCCGCCACCGGAAATGCCGGGCAGAGTCCAGCGTGATATGCCAGCCCCGCGCAACCAGAACCCCAAGTCATAAGGTACATCGCGATTCTTCACACGAAATACATAATCGCCAGCCTGCAAATGCAGCGACTGTGCCTGCTTCAGCCGTGTATCCTGACTTGCCTCATTAATACTGCGGCATGCATCGGCCGATTTACTGTTGAAATGGTGATCAATACCTTCTGCCTCGATAAACTGACAGGCCGTTTGCGTCAATACAATCACCTCACCGGCAAAAGCACTGAATGCCCCCGGAAACAATAATGTAAGTGTAAATCCTGCGATATAAATACGAATCCGTTTCATACTTCCATGGTCGTCATACTGATCAGGGCATTACAGACCATCCACATCTGGCACCGACTTCTATACACTGCGCGGCCCCAAATGGAGAAGTTCAATGAGTCTGAGCACTGAAATCGAAAAACGTCGCACCTTCGGCATTATCTCACATCCGGATGCCGGTAAAACGACGCTGACAGAAAAGCTGTTGATGTTCGGTGGTGCCATTCAAATGGCCGGCGCAGTCAAGGCCCGTAAGGCCAGTCGCCATGCCACTTCCGACTGGATGAAAATTGAACAGGAACGCGGTATTTCTGTTGCATCGTCTGTAATGAAATTCAATTATCAGAGCAATGGTCGCGATTTCGAAATCAACCTGCTCGATACACCGGGGCATCAGGATTTCTCCGAGGATACCTATCGTGTACTGACTGCTGTCGATTCCGCCATGATGGTCATTGATTCAGGCAATGGTGTAGAGCCGCAAACCGAAAAATTGATGGAGGTCTGCCGTATGCGCAATACCCCCATCGTCACCTTCATCAACAAACTGGATCGTGAAGGTCTGGAGCCACTCGACTTGCTGACTGAAATCGAGGAAAAACTACAGATCGAATGCACGCCGATGTCGTGGCCGATCGGCATGGGCAAAGCATTCAAGGGTGTATACAACCTGTACAAAAAAGAACTGAACCTGTTCTCGGCAGGTTCCAAAACCAATGACTTCGATACTGTACAAATCAGCGACCTCTCCGATCCACGTCTGGATGAACTCCTCGGCACTCAGGCTGATGAGCTGCGTGATGATATTGAGTTACTGGAAGGTGCCGCCGACCCGTTCGATCTGGATCATTTTCTGGCCGGTTCTCAAACCCCGGTCTTTTTCGGCTCAGCCATCAACAATTTCGGCGTCAAGGAACTGCTGGATGCTTTTGTGGAACTGTCCCCTGCCCCCGGCCCGCGCGATGCTATGGAACGCACCGTGCACCCGGAAGAAACAGACTTCTCCGGATTCTGTTTCAAGATTCAGGCCAATATGGATCCGATGCACCGCGATCGTATTGCATTCTTCCGTATCTGTTCCGGTAAATTCAGCAAGGGTATGACGGTGCGCCACCACCGCTTGGGAAAGAATATCAAAATCCCCAATGCAACGATTTTCATGGCGCAGGATCGCAGCCATGTCGAGGAAGCCTATGCCGGAGACATCATCGGCATCCATAATCACGGCACCATCAAAATCGGCGATACATTCACCAGCAAGGAGCCACTGAAATTCACCGGTATTCCGAATTTTGCCCCGGAACTGTTCCGCCGCGTACGTCTCAAAGACCCAATGAAACGCAAACAATTGCACAAGGGATTGATTCAGCTTTCTGAAGAAGGTGCGGTACAGGTGTTCAAAACCCTGCTGGGTGGGGATTATATTCTCGGTGCCGTCGGCGTATTGCAGTTCGATGTTACCGTTGCAAGGCTCAATGCAGAATATAAAGTCGATGCCGATTATGTCGCCACCGATTTTCAGGTTGCCCGCTGGGTGACCTGCGAAGATGATAAGAAAATGGCGGAATTCCGTCGTTTATTCGAATCCGCTCTGGCCGAAGATGCTGACGGGTTCCTCACCTACCTGGCCCCAAGTGCCTGGAAGCTGAACTATACCGAAGAACAGTGGCCGGATATTATGTTTCATAAAACGAGAGAGCATATTTGATTCGGGCCATCCGTGGCCCTCAAGCTTTTATAGTAATAGCACCATAAGTCTGAAGGGCGACTTTCGGCCCAGACCGTGTGAAAACGCACCCCAGATTTCAAGCCGCACAAGAAGATGTGCATTTAGGCCAATATTGCACTGGCTTTCTGGATTATCCGTTTCAAAGCCCTCTACGAAGGAATCTGTGGGCTTCCATGCTCCATAAAGCCGAATTTCATCAGATATAGGGGTAAAAAGGAGCTCAGGCTCGGATTGCCTGAACCATTTCTCGGACACCCATAATTTGGATGACCCGTTTCAGGTTGTAAGCGAGCACATGCATACTCATTTCCGTGCTGACCCGATCAATGGTTCTGGTCAGGAAGTGTGTCGCTCCCATCCATGCTTTGATGGTTCCAAAGGGGTGCTCAACCGTTTGCCTGCGTATGCGCATGGCATCGTCTTTCAGTTTAAGCCTGAGCCTCATGGCATCGAGAACATTCTCATGTTCCCAGCGCTTAATTCGGCGTGGTTGGGGTGATGTGGTACATTGCTGTCTTATTGAACACGTACTACAGGCAGCAAAGCTCCAATAGCAATGCAGATCCATACCGTTCTCATTGGTAGTGAAGTGCCGTTGCAATCGCTCTCCGGATGGGCAGAGGTACTCATCTGTATCTGGTAGATAGCGGAAATCCTGTTTGGTGAACCTTCCTGCCTTTCGGCCTCGCGATGTAATTGCTTCCGGAAGATATGTGATGATGCCGGCATCATCACATGCCTTGATATCGATGCTTTTGTAGTACCCTCGATCTGCAACCACCTCGAACTTATCCGAACCCATGCTCTGACGGGCTTTCTTTGCCATGGATGAAAGCTGTCCCCGGTCACTGCCATGGTTGGTAACCTCATGCTCCACAATCAAATGATTCTGAACATCAACGGCTGTCTGGACGTTGTAGCCGACAATGCCATTGCCTCTGGTTTTCATGGAACGTGCATCAGGATCAGTCAGCGATATTTGCTTGTCCGGTTGCTTCAGCATTTCCGCTTTCATCTTCTTCAGCCGTTTCATTTCATCTTTCAGCTTGGCAATCTTATCTTTCAGTCTGGTTGTATCCGCCTTGCGTACTCGCTCTTCCTGACGGTCTGCCGTATCCAGCTGGCGAAGGTACTCTGCAATGCTTTTATCAATATCATCCATTCGGCGTTTCATCTTGGCTTGAGTGAAGTTCTTGTCCCTGGCATTCACCGCTTTGAATTTACTGCCATCAATGGCCACCATCGATTCAGTTAGCGGATTCAGTTTCCTGCACAGCACCACAAATTCACGACAAACGTTTTGTATCGCCTTAGCGTTATCCTTGCGGAAGTCTGCTATCGTTTTGAAGTCCGGCATCAAACGACCGGTTAACCACATGACCTCGACATTGCGCTGGCTTTCCCGCTCCAGCCGTCGGCTTGAATGGATGCGGTTCATATAGCCGTATACGTACAGTTTCAACAAGATTGATGGATGATAGGCGGGACGCCCTGTTGCTTGCGGATCTACGCCAGTAAAACCAAGTTCCCGCATCTCCAGTTCATCGACAAAAACGTCAATGACCCTGACCGGGTTATCTTCGCTTACATAATCATCCAGACTTTCGGGAAACAGGGTGCTCTGGCTACGGCTTTCCCCAACAATAAAACGCTTCATGATCCTCTCCCAACATTGTTGGGATTATCATACCATAATCATCGTTTTCACACACTCTGGGCCGAAATACGCCTGTGAGAGAGAGACTAAATAAAAAATAAAAGCCTACCGCTGGCCCCTTAAGACAGAAATATCTTGATT
>CAZWWF010000011.1:0-15755 GCA_964636805.1 uncultured Zetaproteobacteria bacterium | reverse complement strand
CCACCTCTTCCGGCGGCATTGCCGATACATGCGATAAAATACACTGCTGCGCCTCGGTCACCGAACGATAAGCCGTCATACTGCCTCCTTGCCTTCACACACTGCGAGGCATCCTCGCTCAATCACCCTCCTGTTCAACCCCGATTCTGTACGGGTTAAACCACCCGTACCAAGCTCATACAAGTCTAACTATCAGGAGCTCCTGGCCAATCACTCTCAATCGAACCATGCTGCTTTTTGCATTTCCTCTACAGTGAAATGTGCGCATACAATTTACAGCGTGTCCGTTTTATCAGAGAAAAACCAGAATCATGAAACAACACAATATATTTTTTTGAGGGGGGGGAGATGGGAACAAATCTTCCGTGTACTTTCATACACGCAACCCGAATCAGATAACCGGATCACTGGAGGGTGCAGTAAACCGGCAATAACGTTCCAGATGTAATCTTGTCTCATCGGCCGAGAGCGGCGGGCTGAATAAATATCCCTGGATAGCATCACAACCCTCCCGGCGCAAAAACTCGAGCTGTGTCTCGGTCTCCACACCCTCGGCAATCACCTTCATATTCAGGTCGTGCGCCATGGTGATCGTCGAACGAACAATAGCCACATTATCCTTGTCCTGGGGTACATCACGAATAAAAGTCATATCGATCTTAAGCCAGTCCGCAGGCAATCGTTTCAAATAGGACAATGACGAATAACCAGTACCGAAATCATCGATCGCAATAGAGATACCCCCGTTCACCAGTTCCTGCATAATATCGCAAGCCATGTCCGGATCATCCATTGCTGCAGTTTCGGTGATTTCAATCTCAATCCATTCTGGCTTTGCCCCCGACTCCCTGATGGTCGACAGAATATCCTGGGCCAACCCTTTCTGTATCAACTGAACGGCTGACAAGTTGATGCCGATACGCCCAGCCAGCAGACCATCTTTTTTCCAGGCGATTGCCTGTTGGCAAGCCTGCTTCAATAACAAATAGGTTATCGGTTGAACAAGTCCTGTTTCTTCAGCCAGCGGCACAAACTGATCCGGCGGAATCAAACCGCGGTCAGGATGCTGCCAGCGTATTAATCCCTCCAACCCGATAATCTCGCCATCGACCAGCCGGTGTTTACTTTGATAATACAACCGCAGTTGGCCTTCACCCATTGCCCTGGAGAGCTCCTGCTCCATCTCCAATCGCGTCCTGGTCTGTTCTTCGATCGCATGTTCAAAACAATGAATGTTCAAATGATGATGCTTGGCATAATCCATGGCCGTAGCGGCATGCCTGATAAGGGTCTCGACATCTTCCCCATCATCTGGAAAGGCAGCAACCCCGATACTAACACCCAGTGATACTTCCTGAACTTGTAAATCATACGGTCTGTTCAGAACAGCTGCCACTTTTCCCGCCACCTGCATGGACATATTTATATCTGCTTCGGGCAGCATGATTGCGAACTCATTTCCATCCATGCGAGCTGTATAGTCCGGTTCGCGTAATAACTCGAGCAGCCTCCCGGCGGTAATCTGCAACACCTGGTCGCCAGCTGAAAACCCCAGTGTATCATTGATTTCCTTGAATCGGTCAATATCCAGCACGAGAAGACCGATCTGGTATTTGTCCCTGCGCGCTAATTCCATCATACGCCCCAGTCGATCCGTAAATAGCCAACGATTGGGTAGTCTCGTGACCTTATCGAAACTGGATAACCGCATGAGTTCCGTCTCAGTATCCTTGCGCTCGGATATGTCGCGCAGCATCAGGGCAATCTGTTGTTCGCCTGCGGTCAGAAATGCATTGGCGACCAGCTCGGCAAAAAACGTGGAGCCATCCTTGCGACGCGCCTGTACCTCGCATACACCAGCTGATGCATCACTACACGCGCCACGAATCATATCGGTCATCCATGATTCATGTGTTTCCTGTAATACCAATTCATCAATGCAAAGTCTGCGCCACTCGTGGGGCAGATATCCAAACATGATACAGGCAGCCGGATTGGCGTGCCGAATTGTTCCATCCATATCCGCAAACAGAATAGCATCTCTGGCATGATCAAGAATGGATGCGAGCCGGTGTTGTTTATCCAGCACATCCTGAGCCCGTTTCTTCACATCACGGCGCAAACGTGTGTTATATCGGATCATGCTATAGCCCCAAATTACCAGTACCAGGCTAATAATAATCCCCGACATCAACCCCCAGAATGCCAGCGGGGCCGAATGGGCAAGCAGGTCAATGATTAACGCCGGCATGGCAACCGCATGGAGGATAAACTGGCTGCCGGCCAATTCGAAACTACCCTTCCAGGCCACATCCATCGTTGCATCGGATCGTGGTGCACTGATATACAGCGGGATAATCTCCGACTGAACCGGCAGCCCTGCTCTGACCGGTGGCCGGATCGATGGTTTAATAGATACTTCGATCGACATGTCTGCCGCCAGTTGACGTTTTCCAGCAGCCTTCAGAAAATACTCCAAAACAGCCCTGGCGGCGATATCGACAATCAGCATGCCACATTTCTGCTGTGTACAGACCTTGTAAAACGTGCGCAGCAATGGCCCTGTTTTACCTGCCTGAACCACAGTGATGAGCATTTGACCGGGACTAAGCGTCGGCCAGTCGGACACGTCGGCTGGCGGTAGTGGCAGCCCGGGCAAAGCCGGGTCGGCATAGCGAACCGACTCACTGATACCGGGAAAATAGATGGCAGCCTGCGCCAGAACTCCGGCATGCATGGATGCATAAGCTTGTAGCAACGCTTGCGCCTCTTTCTGTTCGCTCATTACGTCATGTACCAGCATCTCTGAATATACATATGCTGCCAGACCGCGTGTGATATTCAGTCGCTGGGCAATGATCTCTTTCAAATCATAGAGGAGCAGCTCACTGCGATGTGCGACTTCGCGCTGGGTAAACTCTGCCCTGGCCTGAGAAAAATGAAGATAAATGCCGATACTTGCTGCTACCGTTACAAGCATCACAAGCACCCAGCCATGACGGGCCAGCCGGTTCATAAACGACTGAACTGCTAAATGGGACATTATCTTTTAGCCATCACGAACTATTTTTCCTCAACCACATCAGTAACCTCCACCCAAATCGTATAACAAAACAACGTAAAGAAAATCAGGACCAGTGTATACTTCTCCTTGAACATAAGCGCATATAAAAACATTGAGTCATTCGAAATCATAACACCTGTTTTATTTCAGCAAGCAAATCTTCGGGTGTGTCGAAATCAGTGAAGCTGCGCAGATCGGGATCGAGCGGGCGCAGCTCTTTTTCGGTCAGAATCGCAGTGTTCAAAGACGGAATCAGTCGCATCAGGCTGCGGCGGCCCTGCGCGATACGGCTCTGCATGGCGGGCAGACAGGCTCTCTTCGCATAAAAAGCGGGCAATGGCTGCAGTTGCCCGTCAATTTCGGCAAGTACGGCATCGTGACCGTGGCGTTGTTCGGCCATGTGCACTACCAGCTCGGGCATGACAAACGGCATATCCACGCCGGTGACAAAAACCCAGTCTGTACGCACCTCTGTCATCGCGGCCACGATACCCATCATCGGGCCACGCCCCTCGTCTGCATCCATCACCTGCACTATATTGCTCTGCGATTCATCAACTGCGAGAGGGTCACGCGCACTGAGCATGATCTCGGCAAACAGCGGCGACAGGTTCGCAATAGCGTGGTTCAGCAGAGATTTTCCACGAAACTCAATATGTGCCTTGTCCCGACCCATACGACGGGATTCGCCGCCGGCCAGGATCACAGCCGTACAGTTGGTAATACTTCCGTCATTCCCGCGAAGGCGGGAATGACGGTCTTTGAATTGCCGCATAAATCCTATTCACCTTCAACTATCGGAATCGGTTCACCGTCTAGGCTGATGCTGTTTTTTTCACGCCAGTAATTGCGAATACCCGCCTCCCCCTTTTTCTCGGCCCAGCGATTCAGCACCGGACTCTGGCCAATGAAATCATGCAACGGTACGCCGAAGCCGCAGGAGGTATGCACCAGATCCACCGACAAATCGAAAATCTGCCGCGCACCGGGCAAGGGGTCGAAATGGGCATATAACTCGTCCCATGTCTCATCCGACGGCATCACCATACGCGCTGCACCGTACAGACGCAGAATCAATGGCGGCCCTTCAAAGGCGCAGAACATGATGGTCATGCGCGAGTTGGTTTGCAGATGCGCAGCCGTTTCATTGCCGCTGCCGGTCAGATTCAGCCAGATCACGCGATCCGGAGCGAGCATACGAAGGGAATCCATGCCCTTGGGCGAGAGGTTGATACGACTGTCCGCCGTTGCCGTAGCGACAAAATACATCTGCTGCTTGCGGATAAATGCGGCGTGTTTTTCGTTGATCGAAGCAAACTTCTCACCCATGGCCATACTCCTGTTTCAGCCAGTCCAGAATGAAAGCGGTAATCGCATCGCTATCGTTCAGATCGAGTACGGGTACGCTTACATCCAGTGCATCGATATCCGTTGCCACGGCCAGCAGATCGGACATATCGCAACGCAGATCAATGCAACGTACAGAACGCACCACCTCGATTTTCGGACACGGCATCGAGGCATAACCCTCAACCAGCACCAGATCGGCATCGGGAAACATGGCTGCCGCCAGTTCCTGAGGCGACATCGGTGCATTGATATCCGCCACCATCAGCATGCGTTCCGGACCGACCAGCAGAGAGGCGACCGCTCCGGCCTGTTTGTGCCGCCAGCTGTCCTTGCCTGGGGCATCCATTTCCGGTTGATGGTGCGAATGTTTGATGGTGGCAATGCGCAGGCCCTGCGCACTCAGAGTGGCAATCAGGCGCTCCATCAGCGTTGTTTTACCGGAATTAGAATAACCGACGATGGCCAGCAACGGTGGGTTTATACGTCTCATGGATGCTCCGTGACCCAGGATTCACCATCGGACGTGGTTTCCTTTTTCCATATCGGCACGCATTTCTTAAGCTCGTCAATCAACCATTCGCAGGCTTCAAATGCCGCTTTCCTGTGCTCTGCACCAACCACAATCAACACAATCTGATCGCCGGCATGCACGGTTGTTACACGATGAATGATACGAGCCTCGATGATATCGAAACGCACCAATGCCTCGTCACGTAGTGCAAAGAGTGCCTTTTCGGCCATGCCGGCATATTGCTCAAATTCGATAGAGAACACATTACGCCCTTCGGAAAAATCACGTGCGCACCCTAGAAAAGTGGCAATACCGCCGATGCGCTTCGATTTTTCACGCAGCGCATTCACTTCGGTTTCAATCGAAAAATCATCTTCCTGAATGCGAACGGGTTTCATCTACCCACCCGAAAATGGCGGCATCAATGCTACTTCATCACCGGCCTGGATCGGGGCATTCAAATCATTTACCTGAGTCTGATTCACGGCCACCAGCAAAGGTTTGAAATCTTCACAGCCTGCGGCATGAACAACATCCGCAACTGTCATCCCTGTTTGCACAGGCGATACCATATCATGCCGCCTCATTTTTTCGGCAATCACACCAAAATACAGAACTTTAATCATGTTTTCAGCGGCATGGTCCGATTTCTGTCGATATCGGCCTCCACGTCAGTCCTGTCCATGCTTCAAATTTTTGAGCCGTTGTTGATAGGTACTGGCTGCCCGTGTGCTTCCAGTTTGATTCTCGAGCACCACCAATGCTGTCAAACAATCCCGCTGCCCTGTGGTATCGTCCAGCCTCTGATAAATGACAAGCGCCCGCTGCAATGCGTCACGGCGATCATTCATGGGCACCTCCAGCTTGCTGTAAAACAGCAGTGCATGCGCAATCAGGCGCGGAGAACCGGCTTGCCTGAGCAGGTCGAGCGATTCTTCCACTTCCCGTTTCGCACTTTCCATGTCCTGCTCTTCCCTTGCGAGCATTGCCAGCCCCAAATGCGCCTGTCCCCGGGATAACAGCCCCGGACGAAATTTGCCGCTCTTTTTCAGCACAATGCCATATTCCTGTTTCGCTACATGCCGCCTCTGCTGTTTTTGCGCCAGACGCGCGGCCGCAAGATGCACATCCACCGGATAGTCCATCGCAAACACATCCGGTTGCCACATATTTTCGTTGTCCGGTTTTTTAGCTGTCCGGATAGTCAATAACATCCAGGCCAGCCGGGCACGGGCAAGGCCTGTCTGATCACCGGCCCGTTCTGCTACGACCCGCGCCTCACTGAAATCATGCAATGCTTCCCCGTTGTGTTTCGCAGCAGCGTTGGCAGTTCCCATATTATACCATTGCTGCGCTACAAGACGCGGATTATCGGCAAGCTGGGCTTCTTTCAGTGCCCGTTCAAAAACATTCCTGGCATACTCCCAACGTTCGCGCTGCATGGCAAAAATACCGGCGTCTGTGAGTGTTTTTGCTCTTTTTATATAAGGGTTTTGCACCGGTTCATCAACTGCCTTGTGAGCCCCGCCAGCACATGCGGACAGCAACGCGACAAAAACAAACCATACAGGTAAATATTTCATGGTCGCATATCCAGTCCGGGTGGTGCGATCTCTTCGTCGCCCTGCTCAACCGGATTCGCCGCACCGCCAAACAACCACGATCCGCGCAAGCCTTTGATCAATAAACGCATCTCTTCAAGTGTACGCCTGGATTCCTGTGCCAGTCCCGGCAGTTCCGGCGTCAACTCCTCCATATCCGCCGCGATATTACTCAGTGCAGCCGCCATCTCATCAAGGCGTCCGATCAGAAGATTGACCTGCCTGATGGTCTCAGGCCCCTGTTTACCCAGATCATGCGCCAGCGGTTCAATATCTTTCAGAATTCTGGCTGTTTGCTTCAGGGATGCTGACAGGTGTTCAGCCGTCTTGTTTTCTACCATCTGGCGAGTCAGTTCCTGAATCTGGCTTGCAGCCTCCATCATCGTCTGAACTGCCCGACCGATATCACCGTCCTGCATGCCTTCGCTGGCCCGGCTGAAATTTCTCATAACCCGGTGTACATCGCCATCCGGATTATTCAGCCACTTGGATAAGACCACCAGTTCACGAAGCAGGGTGTCTGCATTGGCCACCGCCGGCTTGAGGTCATGCAGCAGTTGTTCGAACGAAGCCTCAGATTCGTATGCAAGCGTTCCCTGATGCTTAATCCCCGGAGCATCTTTCTTGCCACCGGTGATCTCAACAATCACCTCACCGATCAGGCCCTCCCTGATCAGACGGGCCGTGGCACCCTCGTGCACCATGTTCCGGTAATGATTCAGAAGCCGCAGGCTGACCTGTACCCTGCCATGAGCTTGCAGTTCGATATCACTCACATGCCCGATTGCAAACCCCTGAAACTTGACCTCCTGACCAAGGAAGAATGACGTTGCCGTAGGAGGGTATACATACAGCGTGAATTTCTTGGCAAAAACATCGGTGCGCACCGTGATCATCAGTAACAGCAAAAATACGGCACCAATACCCAGTATGACAAACCAGCCAACCTGGCGGCGCATACCGGCGACATAATCATCGTGATGCATCAGGCCGCCGATCCTGTATTCAGTTCGAGCGAATCTTCAAAATGCATACCTGAACCGTCATGCTCAGACGTGGAGATGTACAATATCCCCGCCTGTAACTGTTCCATGACTTCGCAAAACAGAGTATGAAATTGCCGCATACGATGTGGTGCCAAACCGACATGCACATCCTGTACAAGAATAATGTCCGGCTTCTGTAACAGGCAACGCCCCAGACTGATCAGGCCGTGGGTATACGGGGAACGAATGCTGGCCTGATCGTCCAGACAATCCTCAATATCGAGAAACGCCGCCACTTGGGGCAAGTCCTGTTCAGCCTGTTCCAGCACATCATGATTGGCGTGGTACAGAAAGGGTAACATCAAATTTTCTCGAAAACTCAGATTTGCCATCATGCCTCGATGATGAAGCATACTGGAAACTTTCTGAAAAAAGATGGAACTGCCCGCCTGATAACTTGCTACATCGGTTTCCAGCCACAACTGCCATGTATCCTTGCCAGACTGCACCGGCTCGATAAACAGGCTTTCCAGCCACTCATACTGGTGTTTGCGCGGCATCACCAGTCGTTTGCGTTCCCCCCTGGCAATGCACCCTGCGGGCAGCATATCTTTCAGCACCTGCATCTCACGCCAGCACACCCTGGTCATAGCAGCCCCCGCAGCACTGCCACGATCACATCCACCAGCGCCACCATCATCAGCGAATCAAGCACACCATAGGTCGCATGAACAGGCACCTGGTTGGGATCATGGCCTACCTTACGTCCCTCAAACAGCAGCATGGCGCAGCACAAGACAGGGTAAAATGCCCCTTTACCCACCATCATCAACACCCCGTCGAGTGTTGTTCCCTTACGGATTTCGGTCAGAAACTGGTTGAAATTCAATTCATGATTCAATGCTACAAACAGACCGCCGACCCAAACCGCGATGCCCACAAACAGAATAGTCATGACCAGCCCGCACAAGGTAAACGCCATCATCCGGGGCAGGTAGAGATACTCGTCCAGATCGATACCCATACTTTTCAACAACATAGCTTCGCCACGAATATGCATATTCCCAATCTCAGTAGCCACAGCCACCCCCGAGCGGGTCAACATTAAAATAGTGACCAGCAGGGGGGCTATCTCCTGCATCAGCAGAGTATTCATCAAAGATCCAATGAGAGAAATATCCCCCACGCTCTTGGCAAAATGCACAATATGGTAAACTGCCGCCACACCGGCAAACAGCGTGATTACCAGCACCCAGGGCAGCCCCTTCACACCGGTAAAGTAGATTTGACGAATCAGCACATTCACGACAGCAGGACGCGATATCCATTTAAACCTTAGCCCCAGTGCCAGAAGAGATACCATAAAGAGATAGAAGTGATACAGACCCTGCGCAAGACGCAAGGTAATCTCGCCGACCCGGTCGGCGCGCCCATGCAATGCACCAAAACGTTTTTGGGTGACTTCCATAGCTAAGTTATAGTCTCACAGGACAGAAATGCAACAGATTGGAAGGTTGCATGCACATGAAATAATTGCCAAACCCACCAACTTTGCTGAAATAACAACGATTTCCCTGTTTTATCTGATCTAGGTACTCTTTGCATCTCCACGGTAATATTCCCCGGATTTTCCACCTTTTTTTTCATCCAGACAGATATGAGTAATCGTCATACCTTTATCGACAGCTTTGCACATATCGTAAATGGTCAGCAGTGCCGTACTGACAGCCGTCAGCGCTTCCATCTCCACGCCGGTCTTACCGTTGCATTTGACCAACACCTCGATCTTTAAACCACAGTTTTCAGTCAACTCGGAGAACGACACATCAATGCCGGATAACATCAATGGATGACACATCGGAATCAGATCCGGCGTTTTCTTGGCTCCCATCACGGCAGCCACATCGGCCACGGTTAGCACGTCACCCTTCTTCAGACGACCCTGTTGAATGCGTTCCAGTGTTTCCGGCTGCATGTGAATTTCACCGCTGGCGATGGCGATACGTGTGGTCGCATCCTTGCCGGATACATCGACCATGCGAGCACGGCCTGATTCATCAAAATGGGTAAGTTTGCTCATGCTCGCATCTCCTGATCCGTTTCCGAATACGCCACTTCCAGCAATAGCTTGCCTTGCCGCATATGCCAATGCTGATGCGCCAGCACGCGGGCATCTTCACCATCATGGCTGACCATCAGCACAGGTATTTGCAGTGTTTCCTGCATCAATTTCAAACGTGATCGTAAACGCTGTCGAATAGCAGGCGCTTGGGCCGAAAAGGGTTCATCCAGCAATAAAACCGATGGGCGCTTAAAAATAGCTCTGGCCAATGCGACCCGCTGTGCTTCTCCGGTAGAGAGCATCTGGGGGCTTCGCTGCATTAGCGTAGCAATTTCCAACTGTCCGGCCAGTTGCGCCAGCCAGTCCTGATCCACCTGCTCGCTACCCAGTGTGATATTTTTTTCAGCGCTCAACCATGGCAACAAAGACGCATCGGCCCAGACGCACCCGACATTGCGTTGGCCGGCAGGCAATACAAAGCCGGTGCTATCATCCAGCCACAGCCGATCATTCACGAGCAATTGCCCCTGCCCCATTTCCAGCCCTGCCAAACAGCGTAATAATGTCGTTTTTCCAGCACCATTCTCGCCGGAAATGATGATAAACGCATTGGCAAATTCTGTATCCACCTGCAAGCCCAATACACCAATCCGGGTCATCATCTGAATCCGATTCATTTGCCAACTCCCACGTTCAAACCTTGCCGATTGACCGAATAAACCACCGATAACATCACGAATGACACTGCCATTAAAATCAAAGCCAACACCCATGCTTCGGACTGTTGTTGCATTTCTACCATTTCAAACAGGGCAATGCTGGCTACTTTGGTTTCACCCGGGATCGAACCACCAACCATCAATACCACGCCGAATTCCCCCATGGTATGGGCAAAGGACAGTGCCGCAGCCACCAGCACGCCACCTTTAGCCGCCGGCAACATCACCTGCGACAGGGTTTGCTTCAGATTCAACCCCTGTGTTTGCGCCATTTCCAGCCAGCTTTGCGGAATCGCACGCAACGCCTGCTGCATGGGCTGCACGGCAAAGGGCAGGCTGTACAATACGGATGCAGCCACCATGCCAGAAAATGAGAAGGCCAGTGAACTATCAAACATTGACTGCCATGCGCTGCCCAATATTGAGTCCGGTGCAATCATCACCAATACGAAATAACCGAGCACCGTTGGCGGCAATACCAGCGGCAATGCCACGATAACCTCCAAAACAGTTCGCCCCATGAATGATTTAAAAGCCAGCACATACGCCAACGGCAATGCGACCAGTAACAAAATACCCGTAGTGACCAGAGCCAGCTGCAACGAAATGAACAGTGATTCCAGCATTAGCGTTACTGCCAGGCCAGTTGTGTTTTCTGCGACTTTGAAATATTAGCCAACCAAATTCTGGCCAACGACTTATCAGCCAATAAAACAACCTGATAATTAATCTTTGCGATAGCGTCCTGTTGCGAAGGCAATGGTACAAATCCGGCATCGACCAAACCCATCTCCACCATCATGGCCGCCTGCATGGCATTTTGGGCGTAGACAAATTTATGTTGTAAACCACGCCAAAGCCCTTGCTTTTTCAGCACGACCCTGGCTACTTTTCCGAAGGGTGCAACATCCGGGTTGGCAATCGCAATATGCCGAACAGATGGACTCGCCAAAGCGCTGAGACCTGCAACGTGTTTGCCAATCATGATGCCAAGATAACCCCGCCCTGCTTCCTGACGACCCAATACTTTCCCCTGTTTCTCCAACATGGCCGGGCGCTGTTTATCTGCTGCAATAAATACATCAAAGGGGGCACCCTGCACAATCTGATTATACAAACGCCCGGTGGAGCCCGATACCAGATGAACCGTGACATGATAATATTTTTCAAACACTCTGGCCTTTTGCTGCATCACAGGATACAAACTCGAAGCCACTGCCACTGTCAGCGTCTCAGTAGCATAGGATGGAATACCACAAAGGCACAAAGACATTAGAAGAATTGTAACCGAAGGAAATCTCTGTGGTGCGAAGTAAGAGAATATCCTCTGGGGGACAAAGAAAAACAAGATTTTGATTCTCCATTGTGCCTTCGTATCTTTGTGGTGGAATAAATTCATGCTTTACCCACCGATATGAATCATGGAACGTTTTTCGCTGTCGGCATCGAAATCATAGATACCGATCTCAGGCTTGATCAAGGCCGAGCGCAAAAATACCGCACGAATATCATCATCACTGCCGCCACTGCGGATAAGGTCACGCAGATTGAGCTGATGATCGGCAGGCAGGCAGGAACGCAAGCCGCCATCAGAGGTCAGACGCAAACGATTACAACCTTCACAGAAACGTTCGGACATCGGCATAATAAAACCGACCTCACCCTTGCCGCTTTTCAATGGCAGATAACGCGCTGCCGTATTCCCCGTCTGTAACGCAGCATCCACATCGACACGCGCATGCACATCATCACGCTGCAACACTTCATCAATCGAAATATAGTGATGATCCCAGTCCATGCCCTGCTTCATCGGCATCAGTTCAATAAAACGAATCGTCGCATCGTTCTCGCCAGCAAAATCAATCAACTCAGCAACTTCGGAATGTTCTCCGCCGGCATTAATCCCGCGCATCAACACAGCATTGAGTTTGATCGGTCCGATTCCTGCTGCCCTGGCTGCTTTGATGCCAGCCAAAACCGGCGCCAACTCGCCGCCCGTCAACTTGCGAAAACGCAGTGCGTTCAAGCTGTCGATACTGATATTGACGCGACCAAGCCCCGCTGATGCCAGATCATGGGCATATTTGCCCAGCAGCGTCGCATTGGTGGTCATGCTCAAATCGGTGATGCCGGGAATATTGGCCAGTTTTTCCACCAATAGCGGCAACCCGCGGCGCACCAGTGGCTCACCGCCGGTAATGCGCAACTTCGTCACTCCCATGGCGGCTGCAACGCAAACGATACGTTCAATCTCTTCATAGCGCAGAATCTGATCATGCGGCTCCGCGTTATAGGCATCCACCGCAGGCCGGCAATAATCACAGCGCATATTGCAGCGATCGGTTACCGAAATACGCAGATAGGTCAGCTTCCGGTTAAAGCGGTCCTGCAAATGCACCGGTTGGCGAGGATAAAATGAAACAGGAGCCGGGCTCATGCGTTCGACAATAATCGTTTCATCTCCGGAACGCACGAACCGCAACCTGTTCCCGCCATTGTACATGCTTTAAGTGTTGCAATCGAGTTGGAACCATCCCTGATCGCTGCCTTGAGCTCCAGCTCACCGACATTGTTACAAGCGCAGATGATTTTACCCTTGGTATCTTCCTTGTTGATTGGACCGCCGGGTGCCAGCAGATACGGACGCAGTTCACCGACATCCCGGCCTTCGAGCATCAGTTTGCGCAGCCACTGGGCTTCATGCATATCGCCGCCCACCCAGCGCACGGCTATCAAGCGCCCATCGTTTAACCATGCCTTGCGATTGATGCCGTGTTTGCGATCCGAATAAGTCAGGGTTTCGAAGCTTTCACCCTGTTCGAGCATCTGATCCAGTCGTTTATACTGTTCTGTTTTGACCGGCTTGGTACAGGCCAGATCAACCGAGGTCACCGGGTGATCGCTGCCCATGCAGGAAACCACGCCATAGCTATACCCTTCTACCATCTGGCGACCGAGCGTCGTTTTCTGGCCTGCCATCAGCATCATACCGCGCCAGGCCGGTTCAAAGCGCTCCACCTGCACCGCTGAATGTTTGAATTCCGGTTCTTTGGACACCGGATCGACGACCGATTGGGTCAGATTGTTGGCGCGACCGCCGCGCGCGGTCATTTCGCCCCAGTGCATGGGCAGAAATACCAACCCTTCGCGCACATCGCGGGAGATCTGAACCGGTACAAAACCTTTACCACGGCGCGACACCACGCGCACCAGATCGTCTTCACCAATATTGCGCGCCTCGGCATCAGCAGAGTGAATCTGCAACGCTGGCACCGAAACATGCTGCATCAGCGATGGCACGGAACCGGTTTTGGTCATCGTGTGCCATTGGTCGCGTATGCGGCCTGTAGTCAGCGACAGTGGATATTCGGCATCGGTCGGCTCAGCCACCGGACGATACGTCACATCCATAAAGTACGCTTTGCCGTCGGCGGTTTCAAACTGGCCGTTTTCATATAAACGACTGACTTGTCCCGCTTCACTGCCTGTCGGAAACGGCCATTGCTGTGGCCCATGTTCATCCAGCAACCCGTATGACAAGCCGGTAATATCGATATCCTTGCCAGCAGTCAGGCCGCGATGCTCGTTAAACACGGACTCCGTATTTCCATAGCTGAACGCAGCACTCCAGTCCTGACCCAGTTTTTCAGCCAGTTTTAGTGCAAAATCAGCCACGATTTTCCAGTCCGGCCTGCTCACGCCGGCAGCGGGCAAAGCCTGTTGCAAATGGGTGATGCGCCGTTCGGAGTTGGTTATTGTCCCCTCCTTCTCGGCCCAGCCGGCGGCGGGGAACAGGATATGCGCGAACTGCGTCGTATCGGTCGGGTGATAGGCATCGGATACCATCACCAGTTCGGCTTTTTTCAATGCTTTTTCCGCACGCTTCGCATCCGGCATAGAGATAATCGGATTGGTGCAAGCAATCCACACCGCCTTCACCGAGCCTGCTTCCAGCGCATCAAATAGTTCCGTGGCTGTTAAACCCGGTTTTTCAGAGATGGTTTCCACGCCCCAATAATCAGCCACTTCCTTGCGATGTTCCAGATTGGTGTAATCACGATGCGCCGCCAGCATATTGGCCAGACCGCCCACCTCACGCCCGCCCATGGCGTTGGGTTGGCCGGTCAGGGAAAACGGCCCGCAACCGGGCTTGCCGACCTGTCCGGTGGCCAGATGCAGATTCAACAGCGCATTGTTTTTATCCGAGCCGGATGTGGATTGATTCATGCCCATCGTCCAGAATGACAAGGTTTTATTTTCGGCAAACCACAGCGCCGCCTTGACGATATCGGCAGCCTCTAAACCACAGATTTCAGCCGCATTGCGCGGGGTCATCTTCTCCACCTGCGCCCGCATGGCTTCAAAACCGTTGGTATGTCTGGCGATATAATCTGCATCGATCAAATCTTCCCAGATCATCACATTGAGCATGGCCTGCAACAGCGGCACATCGGTGCCGGGTTTCAGCGGCAGATAGAGATCGGCAATCGAACAGGTATCAGTGCGGCGCGGATCGGCGACGACGATTTTCAAATCCGGATTGGCTTCTTTGGCCGCTTCCATGCGACGAAATACAATTGGGTGAGCATAAGCCGGATTGGCACCGATAATGAAATACGACTCGGCCAGTTCGATATCATCGTAACAGGTCGGTGGGCCATCGGCACCGAAGGCGCGTTTATAACCGACCACGGCGGACGACATACACAGTCGTGAATTGGTATCGATATTATTGCTGCCGATAAATCCCTTCATCAGCTTGTTGAAGACATAATAATCTTCCGTCAGCAACTGACCGGACACATAAAAGGCCACCGCATCAGGGCCGTATTCACGAATAATATCAGCAAATTTCCGGGCGCCATAATCCAAGGCGGTATCCCAATCGACCGGTGCAAACGGTGCATTCAGCGAGGTGCGCAACTGCGGACGCAGCAAACGATCATCCGTACGCACCGTATGATGCAGTTCACGGCCCTTCGAGCACAACTTGCCCTGATTGGTCGGGTGTTTTTCATCACCGCTCAGCGAGATAATACGCTGGCCATCGGTCTCCAGGCGAATCCCGCAACCCGTCCCACAATAAGAGCAGGCGCTATTCACTGTTCGAGTCATTCCAACTCCTGTGTTTTATAAAAGCAATGAACCACAAAGACACGACACTCCCGGGTAATCTCTCTTGCTGCGCAATTCACCTTCAGGCACAAAGTATAACCGTATAATGCTTTTCTTTGTGTCCTTGTGCCTCTGTGGTGAAAAGATTTTGACTATACCGAACTACAGGCTCAAAAACACCTGGCCGTTTTCTACTTTGGTCGCATAGGTTTTGACACAGCCGTGATCAGGAGCTGCAACTTCGCCACTATCGAGATGAATGCGCCAGTTGTGCAGCGGACAGAGGATGTCGTCACCGGAGATAATACCTTCAGCCAGCGGCCCCTGTTTATGCGGACAACGATTTT
>CAZWWF010000010.1:0-16331 GCA_964636805.1 uncultured Zetaproteobacteria bacterium | reverse complement strand
TCGGCCTGATCATCAATCTGATCGTAATGCGCTGGTTGCACGGCAGCCATGATATTAATACACGTGCTGCCTACTGGCATGTGCTGGGCGATGCGCTGGGGTCTGTTGCCGCCATTGTTGCCGGTGGCGTGATTCTATTGACCGGCTGGATGCCGATAGATCCGATCCTTTCCTTTATTGTTGCCGGAATTCTGGCCTGGGGTGGCTGGCGACTGGTACGCGAAACGACACTGGAACTGATGGAAGCTGTACCACAGAACGTCGATTCAGATGCAATGGCGGGAGCGATGCAAGATGTAGAAGGCGTTACAGGAATTCACCATATTCATATCTGGCGACTACCGGCAGGCAAGCTGGCAATGTCCGCTCATATCGGGATAGATGAGATGGCGCATTGGACAGAATTGCTGCCCGCGCTGCTTAAAATACTGAAGCAGTATGATATTGAACATGCAACCCTGCAGCCGGAGATAGGTTGCGATGATAACCATTGTTCGGTATCAGGGCAGAATCAAAAGAATTGAATGGTGATGCCCGGATGAAACAACAGGTCCACATGCGGGAGATCTGATTGCTCGTCCGGCACCAATAGCTGCGTGCAATATGCGTGTCACAATTGAATGTTATGGTGTGTCGAAATATGACACGAAGTGACGGTACAATATGTATGCACCTTTTGCTTTTGGCATCATCGTTTTAGTTTTTACGCTATTACTGGGTTACAAAATATGGATTCGTCTCAGATTGTCTCGGGCCAAACACCGCTCGCTGGCTGGGCATTCCAAATGGTCTAGGCGAATCGCCAGCCAAATTCCATTTTTCGAGTATAACGAGCAACATTTTTTCAGCAGTGATGGTTCACCGGAAAATATAAGTTTGCAGCGGCGGGAGGCATTTCATCAGCTGGCCGGTTTGCTGAAAGATAAATCACCCCAAAGCGTTGCGTTCAATGAATCCCTGGAGTCCTCTGTTTCGGATGTGTATTTCACCAATGCATACCGGGTTCCGTTTCCTTATCGCAATTATGTGCAAAAGTATTTGAAGCTGGGTGCGGTTGTTGAAGAAACTGAAGGCGTCAGGATGAAGAACCTAGACGGTAACTGGAGCTATGACCTGAGCGGCTCTTATGGCGTGAACGTGTTCGGGTATGATTTTTACAAGGATTGCATGGAAAGTGCATGGGAAAAGGTGAAGAAACTGGGGCCGGTTCTGGGTCCTTATCATCCAATCATACGGGATAATGTTGAAAAACTGAAAAATATTTCAGGGCTGGACGAAGTTTCTTTTCATATGTCCGGCACAGAGGCAGTGATGCAGGCAGTACGTCTGGCTCGTTATCATACCGGTAAAACTCACCTTGTCCGACTATGCGGGGCTTATCACGGATGGTGGGACGGCGTTCAGCCGGGGATCGGCAATGAACGTAAAACCAGTGATGTGTATACCCTGAGTGATATGAGCGAGGCTACGCTAAAGGTATTGGAAACCCGCAATGATATTGCCTGTGTGCTCATTAACCCTTTGCAGGCATTGCATCCGAATGCAAATGCAGCCAGTGATACCGCATTGATCAGCAGTGATCGCCATGCCGCATTTGATCGGGAAGCATATACGCGCTGGCTACAACAGCTGCGGGATGTTTGTGCCCGTCGTTCGATTGTACTGATATTTGATGAAGTTTTCTCCGGTTTCCGGTTGGCTTATCGGGGCGCTCAGGAATATTTCAATATTCAGGCGGATATGGTCACTTACGGAAAAACGCTGGGGGGTGGATTGCCGGTCGGGGTGTTGTGCGGAAAACATGTCTTGATGAAGCGCTTTACTGATGATCAGCCACTGAAGGTTTCTTTTGCGCGCGGCACATTCAATTCGCACCCTTATGTAATGGCAACGATGAATGAATTTTTGAACCGCATCGCATTGCCTGAATATCAACACATGTATCAACAAGTCGACGTTTTGTGGAATGAGCGGGTCTATCAGCTGAATCATCGATTCAGGGAGGCCGAACTGCCGCTTCGTATTGCCAATTTATCATCAGTCTGGACGATTCTTTATACCCGACCATCGCGTTATAACTGGATGTATCAGTATTATTTGCGGGCTGAAGGGCTCAATTTAAGCTGGATTGGTACAGGTCGGGTGATCATGAGCCTTAATTTCAGCGATGATGATTACCTGCAGGTAATGAATCGTTTTGTCAGTGCCGCAGAAAAAATGCAGCAGGGCGGTTGGTGGTGGCAAAGTCCGGAACTGAGCAATAAGACTATTAAACGACAGATGTTGAAAGACATACTGTATGCACGCTTCCCGATGCTGAAACCACGGCATCGACGTGATGGTCATCGAGTCGACCAGCAGCCGGTCGAGGAGTGATCAGCCTGTGATTGATTTTGTGAGTAGCCAGGCAAGCGAATTTCGAAAATCGCTGCAACTTGAATTCAATCAATATCTGGATCAGACGACAAACAAGTTCCCGCTGAAAGATTGCCTGCGCATGGATTTACATTGCCATGATTTCAACAGTGATGTGCCTGATGAGTTATGGGGGCGCATTCTGGGGCTGCCGGAAACCTGGCTGAAAACCAAACATCTGGTGCGATGTTTGCAGGGCAATGGTTGCGATGTTATCACGGTGACCAATCATAATAATGCCCGATCCTGCTGGGAGCTGATGGAAAAGGGACAGGATGTTCTGGCTGCCGCCGAGTTTACCTGCCATTTCCCCGAATATGATTTGTTTGTACATGTATTAACCTACGGGTTTACACCCGAGCAGGAAGTTGTATTGAAGGGTAGTCGCGGTGATATTTACCAGTTTTTGCGCTATACCGCAGTGCATAATATCCCGGTTATTTTGCCGCATCCGATGTATTTCTATACACGCAATGAACATATCGACCTGGAGCTGTTTGAAAAACTGGCTGTGTTGTTTGAACGCTTTGAAGTCCTGAACGGGCAGCGGGATCAATGGCAGAGTGTGCTTGCGCTCAACTGGGTCAACAGCCTGACGCCTGAAAAAATCCGAAGCTATGCCGGGAAACATAATCTGAATCCCGCTGATTTCGGCGTCGATCCGGACCGGCCGAAAGTGCTTACGGGCGGTTCGGATGATCATATGGGTATTTTTGCCGGTGAGTGTGGTTCGTATCTGTATGTGCCGGATCTTTCCAAACGGCTTAAAACCAGCAGGCCATCAGAGCTGGCCCTGGAGGCCATTTGTGACAATCGTATTGTGCCCTTTGGCTATGTGGCGGAAAATCAGAAACTGAATATTGCCCTGCTGGATTATTTTTCACAGGTTGCGACGCATATTGAAGACCCCGGTCTGTTACGTATCATGTTTCATCGCGGTGAAACATCGGATAAGCTGGCCTGTTTTGCCATCAGTAATCTGTTGCTGGAAATGCAGAAGCACAGAAACACACAGAAATTCTACGATTGTATTCATGCTGCATTGCAGGGCAGAAAACTCAGCAAACTGGTCAAATGGAATACCAAAAAAGATTACCGTTTCTGCATCAGATATCTTGAGCAGATCAGTGCAAGTAAAAACAAATCACCTGAAGAATTTATCAAAACGGTGAATCAGACCATCCCCAGGCTGTTTACCGAGCTGAATCTGCTCATGATCAAGCGCGTAAAAAAAGCATCATTGATCAATGCGGATAACAAGCTGGAGAACTTTTCAACCGAGGAGATTGCCCGTAAGTTCGAGATTCCCAGCCAGTTGACCGGTTTGTTCGATGCAGGTCACAGCAAGCCGGGGTTCAGTGGTCTGGATATTGGCAAACTGCTGGATAGTCTGTCCTTTTCGGTGCTGGTCAGCATTGTTTTGCTTGGTACCACATTTGCCAGTACGCGTCTGCTGTATCAGAACCGACGCTTTCTGAACGATTTTGCAGCACATATCGGCAGTGCCGAACACCCCAGACGTGCTTTGTATCTGACCGATACCCTGCGCGATAAAAACGGCGTATCGAGTTCGCTAAGCGGTAAACTCAGGGAAATTCAGCGTGCCGACTTGCCGGTTGATTTTCTGATTTGTCATGCTGATGTCGAAGCAGAGCCGCATTTACATGTGGTTCGTCCGCTAACCAGTTTTTCCGTAGCGGATTTTGGTGAGCAGGAGTTCCGACTGCCTGATTTCATGGAAGTAGCCCGTATCTTCTATGAGGGGGGGTATGATCGCATTGTCTGTTCCACCGAAGGGCCGATGGCATTGGTCTCTTTGTTGATCAAGTCGATGTTCAATGTGCCCGGGTACTTCTTTATGCATACGGACTGGATCGACTTTATCAAGGATAATACCGACCTCAGTCAGCACGAACGGGATCGTATTCGCCGGTTTCTACGCTTCTTCTATCAGCAATATACCGGTGTATTCGTGCTCAACAATGAGCACCGGAGCTGGCTGACCGGACACCAGATGCAGCTGGATAACGACAGGGTGTTTTTGACAGCGCACCACACGCAGCCGCCAGACCCTGCAGTTCAGGCAATCAGAAAAAGTGAGCTGTTTGATGGTGCAAGCGATGATTTGCCCGTATTACTGTATGCCGGTCGACTGAGTCGGGAAAAGGGATTGTTTGACCTTCCAGAGATGGTTGCTCGTATCCGCCAATCCGTGCCTGATGTCAGGCTTGTGATTGCCGGAACGGGGCCTGCCGAAGCGGAACTGAAAAAGGTGTTACCTGATGCGCTGTTTCTGGGCTGGGTCGACAAGGCTCGGATGAAATCGTTGTATGCCGGTCTTGATCTGTTTGTTTTCCCGTCCCGCTTTGACACCTTTGGTAATGTGATATTGGAAGCATTCACCTATGGCATGCCGGTCATCGCGTACAATTGCAAAGGCCCCAAAGATATTATTCAGCATGGAATCAATGGTTATCTGGTGGAAGATATTGAATCGATGGCCGTACAGGTCGCCAGCTTTTTTGGAGATGCTGCACATCAATCCATGATGCAAAAAAATGCTGTTCGGCGCAGTTATGACTATCAGGCGGAACCGATCATGCACCGGTTTTTGCAAGATATGGGTCTGACACATACGGATTCTTCCCCCGCATAACATGTCAAAACTGATTGCCGTTTTAACGCAGCAGGAACAACTGAACTTTCTGCTCACCAACCGCATTCCACGCCGCTGGCTGACGCAATGGATGGGATGGTTCAGTCGGATTGAGAATCCTCTTTTAACACGGCTCTCTATCGCTCTGTGGCGTATCTTTGCCAGGGATCTGGATTTGTCGGAAGCCCGGAAGCAGTCATTTATCAGTCTGCATGAATGTTTTATTCGCGAATTGAAACCGGGTGTTCGCCCGATTGATCCGCGGGCATCGGTTGTTGTCAGTCCGTGTGATGCGATCGTGGGGGCACATGGCAGAATTAAGGGAGGAAGCGTATTTCAGGCCAAGGGGTTTCCATATGAACTGGGGGATTTGATTCCGGATCAGTCCTTACAGGAGAAATATCGGGACGGGGTATTCGTTACACTGCGTCTGAAATCGAGTATGTATCACCGTTTTCATGCGCCTGTGGATTGTCAGGTTCATGGTATCAATTATATCTCCGGTGATACCTGGAATGTCAATCCGATCGCGTTGAAGCGTATTGAGAAACTGTATTGTAAAAATGAGCGCGCAGTCTTGCAGCTGGATGTGGACAAGCCTGAACACAGTATGACGCTGGTACCTGTTGCAGCTATATTGGTTGCGAGCATGAAGTTTCATTGTCTGGAGGGCGATATGGATCTGCGCAGCCGCGGTTCCAATTATTTGCCTTGTCATGCCGCCTATAGCAAAGGCGATGAAATGGGCTATTTCCAGCATGGCTCCACCATTATTTTGTTTGCCACATCCCATTATATTTTTTGCGATAATATTCAGGAAGGGCAGGCTATAAAAATGGGAGAACCTTTACTTGAATTGATATCCTGAGCTGTCTCGGCAATGACTTTATGTTGACATAAACTTGTCATAAAACACATGCACCATTTCGCATAATTATTTTCAGGAAGGGGAGATGAATCATGGGTTTTATTGAAGAACTTCGCATGCAACGCTGGGATGACCATCGTTATTATCATCATAATCGTATCAACCAGTTTCTGCATCTGGCCAGTTCAATCTGTTTTATTGTCAGCTATGTGTGGATTTTTCTGGATCCGGTCATGGCGGTATTGTTCGGCTGGGTCGTGGCGATGTTATTACGTCAGATCGGGCACTTCTTCTTCGAGCCGAAAACCTATGATGAAGTTAATGATGCGACACATGATTATAAGGAAAGTGTGAAGGTCGGTTATAATCTTTCCCGCAAGCTGGTTCTGTTGTCACTTTGGGTCATTGCTTCTGCAACATTATATTTTGAGCCCTCACTGTTCGGTGTATTCGATGCGGCCGAGCAGGCTCGCGGATTTCTCTATAATCTGTCATTGGTATGGCTGGCCCTGGCCGTTGGGGCGCTGGTATTCAGAACCATCCATCTGTTTTTCATCATGGGCGTTCAGTCCGGGCTGGTCTGGTTCTGCAAAATTCTGACCGATCCATTCCATGATGTGATGATTTATTACAAATCACCATACTATATTCTCAAAGGTGAGATGTATGATGATATGAGCGATTGGTATGATGAATCATTATTGGCCAAACAAATGTAGTCACTGATAAAAAACAGTTGTTTTGACTGTTGAATGCCTGTCCTGCGACGATGCGGGGCAGGCATTTTGCATGCCGGGTCCGGAATGAATGTTGACGCAGGCAGCAGGAGATGAATGAGCGCAAGGCACAGTTGAAAACCGTTGATACAACCTTGCCATGATCCTGTTACAGTTTCGCTGCATAAAACGATGGAGTAACACATGAGCGAAGCAAGCGGGCCGGGCAGGGAACAATTGAGGGCACATCGCCAGGTTTTCTGGGATGCATGGCATAAGGCACAGGCCGATCTTCCGCTTAATGCGCTGGAAGTAAGAATTGCGCGTGTAATTGCCATGCATCCGGAATATCATCATTTCTTTGATGATATGGAAGATTTTCTCGACCGCGATTTTGCAGTCGATGATGGCATGAATCCATATTTGCATCTTTCCCTGCATCTGGCGCTAGAAGAGCAGGTTGCGACCAAACACCCGCCGGATATGGCGCGAGCACTGGATCATATGGTTTCCATTAAAAAGATGGATCGCCATGATGCACTGCATAAAATTCTCGAAGTGCTGGCCGAGACTGTTTACTACGCCCAGCGTGCAGGCCGTGAGCCGGATGTCGAAGCCTATGCAAGAAGAATGAAGGAGCTGGCCGAATTATGATTCGAAGTCTGTTTGTATCGCTGTTTTTCTTCTTCGGCCCCGCACTACTGTTGTTCATGCTGCGCAATCTGACATTGCTGTTGCTTTTAAGGGCAAAAAACAGACGCGAGAAACCGCAGGAACCGGAAGTGATTGATATTACGCCGGTGGATAAGGAACGCGCACCGACCTGGTTTTATGCACTGGTTGTGGTGGTTAGTTTGGCCAGTGCTGTGACCGTATTCATGCAACTGGAAAAAAAAGGTGATGTAGGGGTGCATCAATATGTACCTTCCCACATGAATGAATCGGGTGAGCTTGTGCCCGGCCACTGGATATCAAAACCCGAATCAAAAATGCCGTTACCCCGAACCACTGATAAGTGAATGATAAAGACCTGAATCTACCCGGCATTACCGCCGCTTCCGTCGCTGATTGTCTGAAGCAGGGGGCACTTTTGCTGACGTCTTCTTCCCGGCTGGCTATAGACTGGAAGCGGCGGCTGGTTGTCGATTCGGAGTCATCGGTGTGTGCAACGCCAAATGTATTGAGCTGGTATGCATGGATGGGTGATATGGCGGCTGAACAGGTGTCGATGCCGGTGGCTCTGAACCGGATGCAGGAAAGCTGGCTGTGGGAACGGGTTATTCAGGAGGATCTCCGGACAGAACAGTTAAGATCATCCGGTGGAACAGAGCAGTCAGCCGCTTCGCTGCGCGGTTTGGCGGGGCATGCGCGCGATGCATACGCCATCATGCAGGAATACTGCATGGATGAGGATGCATTGATGTTTGGCGGGGAAGAGGCAGATGCGTTGTTGCGCTGGATGCGAGCCATGCATAAGCAATTGGAAGATGGCGCGTTATCAGGCCGGATGATGGCTGCTGATGTCGGGAAACGATTGCTTCAATGCATCGATGATATCGAGAAACCTGAATCCATTCTGTTGGCCGGATTCGATGTGATAACCCCGATGCAGCAAGCTTTATTGACGGCTTTACAGGAGGACGGTGTCCATCTGGTGCAGGTGCAGGAGGAAACCAGGCCTGCTGTTACGACGCTGTGTCCCTGTGATGATGTGCAGGTGGAATGCAATCATGTTGCAGCGAGTGTTAAAGCGGTGCTGGCAGAAAAGCCTGCAGCACGTATTGCCATTGTGACGTCTGATTCCGTGAAGGATCTGTCCCGATTAAAACGGGCGTTGAATGATGCGCTGATGCCGGAATTACGTAGCGATCCATCCTGCACGATGCAGGCAGTGGTCATGAATGGGGAGCGTTTGACCGATTCGCCGATGATCGCGCAATTGCTGCATGTGCTAAGCCTGACGGGCGAGTTTTCGCTGTCGTTCGATGATGTTTCGCAGCTGTTGTTTTCACCATGGTTAACGGGTTTTGACGATGAGCGTTTTGAACGTGCCAGACTCGATGCAACATTGCGGAAAAATAACCGTCACCGCATGACGTTCAAAAGCCTGATAAACGCCAGAGATGTAAAGGAACTGCCGGAATTATTATCGGTACTGAAAGCCCTGGCGGCATGGAATACGAAAAAGCGCCCGGCCAATGACTGGGTGAAAGCCGTGCATGAGTTGCTCAAGGTGACCGGCTTTGTGCAGGTTGGAAGTGATCAGGAAATGCAGCGCAGTAATCATGAGATTCGGCAGATGAATACGTTTCGTGATGTGTTGATTTCGCTGGTGGCCGTGGATGCGATGGGCGAAACACTGTCATGGACTAAATTCTTATCCTTGCTACGCACGGGTTGTTCGGAAGTCTGGCTGACGGAGACGGCCAGATATGCCAATGTGATCGTGTTGCCGCTGGCACAGGTATCCGGACTCCGATTCGATCATGTGTTTGTCATGGGGCTGGATGAAGAAGCCTTCCCGCCACCGGTGCGTCCTTATCCCTTATTGCCTGCCAGCGTGCAGAAACAGTATGCGTTGCCGATGAGCAGCGGGGCGCTAGCTTATGATGCTTCGCAACGGCTGTGGGCATCGTTGTTGCACGCTGCGCCTTGTGTGGAAATCTCGTATGCCAGGCAACGCGATGAAAAGGACGTATTGCCCTCATCCTTTGTTGCGGATGTAGCGATTCAGGCATGTGTTGCAATTAAAACAGAGCCAACAACGCTGGCGATGGAGAACATGGATGAGATGTCCGAAGTACCATTGCCGACAGGTCAAACCGTACATGGCGGCACAGCCATTATTCGCAACCAGTCGGCCTGCCCGTTCAGAGCTTTTGCAACGCACCGGCTCGGTATTACGGCGCTTGGAGAAACAGCACCGGGTATCGAGGCCACAAGCAAGGGCTCATTGATTCATCTGGCGCTGGAATATATCTGGCGAAAACTGGGCCGGCGTGCCGCATTGGAAGCGCTCACCGAAGATGAAACGAAAGCCCTGATTGATGCTGGGATTGAACATGCATGGGCAAACGCCCGGGTGGTGGCGGATAGCCGGACACGGGGTTATGAGAAAAAACGTATGCAGCGCGTGTTGTTGGCATGGTTAGAGCTGGAATTACAGCGTCCCGACTTCAGGGTGACGGCGATAGAGCAGGAATATCTGATGTATTTGCCGGAAAATACCGATCAACAGTTCACCGTCAAAATTAAAGCCGATCGTATGGATGTCGATGAGACGGGTCGCAAGATATTAATTGATTATAAAACCGGCGCCAAACAATCCACCGCCAAATGGATTGTTAACGAAGAACATGGACGTATTGAAGAACCACAGTTACCCCAATATGCGCTGGCGGCGGATCTTGGTGTGGATGATGCTGTGGCCTTTGCACGGGTACGCAGTGGCGATATGGCCTATGAAGGTTTATGCGGCGAGGACATCGGCATTGATGGTATTGCAGCGTGCGATGGCAAGCGGGGCAGACCGGATGATTGGCAGGCGGTCTTGGATGACTGGAAGGCATCGATTCATGCGTTGGCGACGGAGTTTGTTGAGGGCCGTTGCGATGTATCTCCACGCGATGAACACGCCTGCCAATATTGCGGATTGGAAGCGGTCTGCCGGATTGAAGAAATGAATATGAACTGTGAACAGGACGATGATTCATGAGTGCTGAAATACGGTGTAAGGCGCGTCATCCGGCTGGTTCGTTTCTGGTGCAGGCACCGGCTGGTTCCGGCAAGACGGAATTACTCACTCAGCGTATTCTGTCTCTTTTGGCCATTGTGGATGAGCCGGAAGAAATTCTGGCGCTCACGTTTACACGCAAGGCGGCGGCTGAAATGCGCCGGCGGGTGCTGGAATCGCTTACTGCGCCGCAACCGGATGCAGGCGAAACGCATAAAATGGAAACGTGGACGCTGGCGCAACAGGCCATGCAACGCTCCGCCGAGAAGGGGTGGCATTTAGATCATCACTCAGGCCGTTTGCGGATTATGACACTGGATAGCCTGACTTTTTCATTGGCCCGCCAACTGCCTTTGCTGTCCGGTATGGGAATGATGCCAGGCCCGTCCGAACATGCGCAGGCCCTGTATCGCGAGGCGGCGGAAGCAGCTCTGGATGAAGCCATGCGCGATTTTTCTGATGCGGCGGAGGGGATGTTGCTGCATCAGGATCACAATGCGGTGGCCGTGATTGGTTTATTGGCTGATATGTTGTCCAAACGCGAGCAATGGCTAAGCGATATTGCCGAGCATGGCCGTGATCTGACGGGCTTGCGCCAGATGCTGGAATCCAATCTGGCTGATATCATGATGCAGACGTTGATGGATTGCGATGCGCTGATGCCGATGCAGGTGAGGGAAGAATTGCCCGCCCTGATGCGATTTGCCGGTGAGCAGAAGCAGGATGACGTGCTGCAATCATTTGAATGGCCGGATGCTGATCTGGAAATGCTGGAATCGTGGCAGATCATCGCCGATTTTCTGCTGGTGGGGAATAAAGCTGATTTTCGTAAACCCGGCGGTGTCACGGTTCGGCTTGGTTTTCCTGCCGGTAAAGATTTTACGGTTTCCAAAGATCAGTTCAAACAACTGCTCGGTTTGCTGGCGATGACTCCTGAACTGGCCGGAGCCTTGCATGAACTGCGTGGATTGCCTGCCAGCCCGCGTATGGATGATCAGCAATGGAACATATTGGAATCACTGTTTGTGCTGCTGGTGCTGGCCAACAAACATCTGCAACAGTGTGTTGCTCAACAGGGCGAAGCCGATTTTACCGAGATTTCACTGCGTGCTATGGATGCACTGGGTGCGAACGATGCTGCACCGGGCGGCCTGCTAATGAAGCTCGATTACCGCATTCGCCATATTCTCGTTGATGAATTTCAGGATACATCGCTGTTGCAAATGCGTTTATTGCAATGCCTTACCGATGGCTGGCAGGGCGGTGACGGCATCTATCGCAGCCTGTTTATGGTCGGTGACCCGATGCAGTCGATTTACCGTTTCCGCAAGGCGGAAGTCGGTTTGTTTCTCAATGCAGCCAGAAATGAGGCGGGTTTGCCGCCAGTGGAAGCATTGCAACTGGAACGCAATTTCCGTTCTTCTCCTGCCATTGTGAATTGGGTCAATGCGGCATTCCGGTCAATTTTCCCGGATCGGCAGGATGTGATTTCCGGTGCGGTAGCCTATGCGCCTGCTGTGGCTGCTCTCTCGCATACCGGTTCGGTAAACCTGCACCTTCAAACGGGCAAGGATGCGGCGCTGGAGGCGGATTACGTGGTTGATCTGGTTCGTGACGCGTTGTCCGGCAGTTCCCGGCGCATCGGCATTCTGGCACGCTCGCGTAAACATTTGCAGGCCATTATGCCGGCCCTGAATGCCGCTGGTATTGCCTTTCGCGCTGTCAAAATACTGCCGTTAAACAGCAGGCCGGAAGTGCGTTTATTACGCGCCCTGTTGCGCGCCCTGTTGCATCCGGCAGATCGGGAATCATGGGCGGCGTTATTGCGTGCACCGTGTTGCGGTCTGGAAGCCTACGATTTACATGTGCTGCTGGAGGGCAATGACAGACCGGTCTGGTCTGTCATTGTGGATGACGATCTGTTCAAATGCCTGAGCAAGGATGCACAGGCGCGCATTATATTTATCCGACAGGCGCTTGAACCGTGCCTTGGCAGCAGCGGCAAAATACCCGTACGTGATGTATTGCAAACAGCATGGTCGCGGTTGTCCATGCCAGAGCTGATTGATGCCACGGCAAGCCGGAATGTAGAAGCGGCACTGGAACTGATCGAATCGCTGGAGGAGGGCGTTCGTATCGATTTCTCGCTGCTCGATGAACGACTCGAAAAACTCTATGCCGCACCCGATGCATCCGATGTCGCCGGGCAGGTGGAGCTACTGACCATGCATGCTGCCAAAGGCTTGCAATGGGATACGGTTATCTTGCCGGGACTGGGGCACAAGGGCGCCAATGCTGACACGCCATTGCTGGCTTTTACCGAAGTTCCGGTCTGTGGTGGAGCCATACCCCTGATGGCAGCCAAAGCCTCCACGCGCCAGAAAGATGACCTTTATTCGCTTGTGAATAAAATAGAAAACAATAAATATAACAATGAGCTACAACGATTACTTTATGTTGCCTGTACACGTTCGGAAACAACGCTCCACATGCTGGGTCATGTATCTGAAAGTAAGGGCGAAGCTGCAACAGGATCGTTATTGCATTTGCTGTTATCGAATGATGAAACATGCTTTGGCGCGCACCTGTTCGATATCGAAGCAGTCAGGTCAGCCGTTACGACCAGTCCGGAAAACTTGCAAAGGGTGGCAGACGTTCCCGATATCGCGCCCCTTGTTGTGGAGCATCAAAGCGTCAACCCCGGTCCCGATATCAATCAAACTGAAACTGAAACCGAATATGTATGGGCAGGTGCCGAGGCTGCGCCTGTCGGCAATGCAGTGCATGCCGCACTGCAACAGGTTGCAGGAACAGGCATCGAGCACTGGGATGACGATCATACGCAGGCGGCGGTAAAGCGGATGCGTCGCATGCTGATTGCCGAGGGTTTATCCGACCTTATGCTCAAAGGCGCTTTGGCGCGGTGTACGGATGCTTTGCAGCGTGTGTTGAATAGCAAAAAAGGGCAATGGATTTTATCAGCTCAGCATCAGCAGGCGCATCAGGAATGGGCGCTGAGCTCGAAATATGATGAACATATTTCCCATCACGCCATTGATCGCAGTTTTATTGATGCGGATGGTATGCGCTGGATTATCGATTATAAAACAGCTGCGCATGAAGGTGGTAATATGGATGCCTTTCTGGATGAGGAGGTGAAGCGCCATACATCACAGTTGCACCGGTACGCAGCGGTTCTTGCTCAACTCGAGCCGGACCGTGCAATCAGAACGGCGCTTTATTTCCCCATGCTGGATGCATGGCGGGAAGTAGTCATATAACAAAGGCTGCCCGAAGGCAGCCCTGTTTCAGTACAATTTTACAGTTATGGTTTTATTTGCTTTTAGGCGCAGCGCGTTTGCGTTCATGCTCTTTCAGGAAACGTTTGCGCAGGCGGATTGATTTCGGTGTGATCTCTACCAGTTCGTCATCGGCGATAAACTCGATGGCGCGTTCCAAGCTCAGTTTTAACGGCGGTACCAGATCAATCGAGTCATCCTTGCCGGAGGCGCGCACGTTGGTCAGTTTCTTTTCCTTGATCGGATTGACCGTCATGTCGGAGTCGCGACTGTTGATGCCGATGATCATGCCTTCATACAATTTTTCACCGGAGCCGATGAACATCTTGCCGCGTTCCTGCAACTTCCACAGGGCGAAGGCAACCGATTCACCATTTTCCATGGAGATCAATACGCCGTTCACACGACCGGGCAGGGTGCCGATAAATGGTCCGTAATCGTGGAAGACATGGTGCATGATGCCGGTGCCGCGTGTGTCGGTCAGGAATTCGGAGGTATAACCGATTAAACCACGGGTCGGGCACATGAATTCAATGCGCGTGCAACCATCGGCATTGGTTTCCATCGAGGTCATTTCAGCGCCGCGTTTGCCCAGCTTCTCAATCACTGCACCTTGATACTCGGATTCCACATCCACAGTCACATGCTCGTATGGCTCCTGCTTTACACCATCAATTTCACGCACAATCACATGCGGGCGCGATACGGCCATTTCAAAACCTTCTCGACGCATGGTTTCGAGCAGAATCCCAATATGCAGCTCACCTCGACCGGAGACCTTGTAGACATCGGCCTGATCAGTTTCTTCTACCCGCATGGCCACATTGGTACGAATCTCGCGCATCAAACGGTCACGAATCTGGCGTGTGGTGATGAACTTGCCTTCAGTGCCAGCCAGCGGTGAATTGTTCACATGCAATTCCATGGTCAGGGTCGGTTCATCCACATGAATCACCGGCAGAGCGATCGGATTATCTTTTGCCGCGATGGTTTCGCCAATATTGATGTGTTCGATGCCGGCTATGGCGATGATATCGCCAGCCTGAGCCTGTTCGACTTCAATACGGTTTAAACCGTGGAAACCGAGCAGTTTGCTGACCTTGAAGTTCTCTTTGGAGGAATCGGCATGAATCACTGTGATATCCTGGCCTGTTTTGACTGTACCATTGGCAATACGCCCAATAACGATACGGCCGATATAATCGTCCCAGTCCAGGGTAGTAGCCAGCATCTGCAGCGGTGCTTCGGGATCGCCTTCCGGTTCATTCACATATTCAAGGATGGTATCGAACAGACAGATCAGATTATCGGACTCATCATTCAGATCGAGCATGCCGTAACCATTCTTGGCCGAGGCATAAACAACCGGAAAATCGAGCTGTTCATCGGTAGCGCCGAGCGATGCGAACAGGTCAAAGGTCTGATCGACCACGGCATCTGGGTCTGAGCCTTCGCGGTCAATTTTGTTGACCACGACAATGGGTTTCAGGCCCAGCGAGAGTGCTTTGGAGGTTACGAATTTGGTTTGAGGCATCGGGCCTTCGCGTGCATCAACGAGTAGCAGCACGCCGTCGACCATGTTCAGTACGCGTTCGACTTCGCCGCCGAAATCGGCATGGCCGGGAGTATCGATGATATTGATATGGGTGTCACCGTAGCGAATAGCCGTGTTTTTGGCGGTGATGGTAATGCCGCGTTCTTTTTCGAGGTCATTGGAATCCATGACGCAGGTTTCGATCTCGTCCCGAGCATCGAAGGTGCCGGACTGTTTGAGCAGTTCATCGACCAGTGTGGTTTTGCCATGGTCAACGTGAGCGATGATGGCAATATTGCGCAATTTGCGGGACATATGATGTTACCTCGATTTTAACGCAGATGGAACTTTTCCAGCCAGTGGTATGAAAACATTACCACTGGCTGGAAAAGTTCCATCTGCGTTATATATTCATTTCAACCGTAAAACGGGCGCGCATAGTAGCGTCTTACCACTCAGATGGAAGGAATATCATTTTATTCTCACCACAAAGACGCAAAGGCACAAAGTAAAATCATATACTTACATGTATGAAAACAATGTGTTTACATCACACCATTCCTGCATTGATTATGCCTGTTTCTTTGTGATTAAAGGTCTGATGCCGAAGGAACGGTGAGGATTTCGCAGCCGGTATCGGTGACGACGATGGTGTGCTCGAACTGGGCTGAAAGCGATTTGTCGCGCGTGACCACGGTCCAGTGATCACCGAGCAGTTTTACACCCGGTTTGCCGATATTCACCATTGGTTCGATGGTAAACACCATGCCTGCTTTCAATTCCATGCCATGACCGGGCTTGCCGTAGTGCAGGACTTGCGGATCTTCATGGAACACACGACCGATGCCATGACCGCAATATTCACGCACCACAGAACATCGTTCACCTTCGACATAGCTTTGGATGGCATGGCCGATATCGCCAAGCGTTGCACCGGGTTTTACCACGTCAATGCCGATTTGTAGCGCCTGACGTGCCACTTCGGTGACCTTGCGGGCTCTTATTTTTGGCTCGCCGACATAAAATGTTTTGCTGGTATCACCATGCCACCCATCAATGATGGTGGTGACATCCACATTGATAATATCGCCATTGTTCAGTTTCTTGTTG
>CAZWWF010000009.1:0-18689 GCA_964636805.1 uncultured Zetaproteobacteria bacterium | reverse complement strand
AGATCAACAACCCGCTGCATGGCATTACGCTGGAAATGATGCTCAATGAACTCGTCGAGCATTACGGCTGGGGTGAGCTGGGTATTCATGTCCGAATCAAGTGTTTCAACAACAACCCGTCCGTGAAATCCAGCCTCAAATTCCTGCGCAGGAACCCGTGGGCCAGAACCAAGGTGGAGAAACTGTATCTCGACATGCTCGATGAAAAAACAAAGCAAGAAATCTCGCCCTGGCCGGGCCGGAAATAAAACTCAGGCCATCGCCCCTACGCAGTCATACGTCCTCTGCGCAGAGTCGAAAACCTGGCATCGTTACTTCCTTTATGTGCACACAATGATTGCAAGTGTTTTTGCTTCGCCTTCAGTTATAATAGCCCCATGCCAGCGCTCCCCATCCCTGCCCTACCGATCCATCATGTTCTGGCTGATATCAAAGACAAATTAAGCACGCACAACCGTCTTGTACTGCAAGCGCCTCCGGGCGCAGGGAAAACCACTGCTGTACCCATCGCCTTGCTGGATGAAAAGTGGCTGGGTGATATGCAGATCATCATGCTCGAACCGCGCCGGCTTGCGGCACGCAATGCGGCGGCGCGCATGGCATATTTACTTGGTGAAAGCGTCGGTGAAACCGTGGGTTACCAGATTCGTCAGGACAGCTGTTTTAGCAATCAAACAAAAATACTGGTGGTCACCGAAGGTCTGCTAACGCGCAAGTTACAGGCTGACCCGGAGTTGAAAAAAACGGCACTGGTTATTTTTGATGAATTTCACGAGCGCAACCTGCATGCGGATTTGTCTCTGGCACTGTGTTTGCAAAGCCAGCAGGTTTTACGCGAAGACCTGAAAATCCTGGTGATGTCGGCAACGCTGAATACCGGTGCTGTTGCTACCCTGCTGGATAGCGCACCCATTATTCAGAGCGAAGGTCGCAGCTTTCCTGTTGAGAACAGATATCTCGATACCGTGACCCGTCAGCACAATGCAAAACCACAGCAGCAACTGATGATAGACCTGAGCAACACGGTCAAGTCATTCATTCATCAACATGAGGGAAACTGCCTGGTATTTCTACCCGGTGTCAAAGAGATCAACCAGCTATCCAGACAGATAAAGCAGGACCTTGATCGCGAATCGATCACGAACATCTTGATTGCACCACTGCATGGCAGTTTAAGCAAACAGCAACAGGATTTGGCTATCGCAGTACCTGAAGATAAGGCCACGCGTAAAATTGTCCTGGCCACCAATATCGCAGAAACCAGTATCACCATTGACGGTATTAGCTGTGTGATTGATTCAGGGCTGGAGCGCATGCTCGATTACAACCCGGCCTCGGGCATGAACCGACTCACCACCCGTTCCATTTCACAGGACTCCGCAGTACAACGCAGTGGACGAGCCGGACGCTTATCTGCCGGTATCTGTTATCGTATGTGGACTGCCACGCAACAGCCACGTTTGCTCAAACATGCACCGGCTGAAATTTTGCACAGCGACCTGTCATCGCTGGTGCTGGAACTGGCCAACTGGGGCGTGACTGACGCCCATGAACTGCAGTGGATGGATCTGCCGCCGGACAGTGCCACTGCACAGGCAAAAACAGTACTGCAACAACTCAGCGCTATAGATGAGCAGGGTAATATTACCACGCACGGCCGCGACATGCTGAAGCTGGGCACGCATCCACGTCTGGCGCACATGATGCTGGCTGCCGTGAAGCTGGACCAGGCTTATCACGCCTCCCTGACTGCCAGCCTGCTCAGCGAAAAAGATATATTCCGGGCGAATGCCGATAAAAGCACCGACATTTATGATCGGGTCAATGTGCTGGTGCATGGAGGCTCAAATCATCACGGCATCGATCAGCAGCAATGCAAACGCATCCTGCAAACCGCCGATGATTTTTTTAAGCGTCTTAAACGTTGCAGCAGAACCACGAAGGGCAAAGAGAGGCCGGATGTGAGCCTGAGCGGCGTGCTGCTTGCCTGCGCCTATCCGGACAGAATCGCCAAACAACGCAGCCCCAACGAAGCACGTTATCTGCTCAGCAACGGTAAAGGCGCTGTGATTCCGGCTTTTTTACAGCACCATCACCATGAATACCTTGTCGTCGCCAACCTGGATGCCAGACAGGGCGAAGCCTGCATTTATCTGGCCGCAGATATTAGCGCTGAACAGTTGCAGGAGTATTTTGTTGATCATATCCAGCACGAAGAACGCGTTGAATGGAACGACGCTGCACAACGCGTCGAAGCAAAACAGATTAGCCGCATAGGTAATATCATGCTGCAGGAATCCATCCTGCACGATGTGAAAAACTCAACCACTCAGCATGCAATCCAACGCTGCTTGCTACGGGCAATCAGAGATACAAAACTGGCATGCCTGAACTGGAGTGCAAAGGCCGTCAGCCTGAAGCAACGTGTGCAGTTTATTAACCACCATCGTCAACATCATCCCGTGCTTGAAAAACAGCCATTTCCGGATTTTTCAGAACAGGCGCTGATTGATAGCCTCGATGAATGGCTGCAGCCTCATTTAAGTCATGAAAACAGCTTCAAACAATGTTCCAGACTGGACATACACAGCCTGCTGTTAAATCAGCTCAGCTGGGAGCAACAGCAACGGATCAAAAAGTTAGCGCCAGAGCGAATCAGCGTACCCAGCGGCTCCTCCGTGACCATTGATTACAGCGACCCTGCACAACCCGTACTTGCCGTCAGGCTGCAGGAGGTGTTTGGTTTATACGACACGCCCACCCTGCTCAATGGGCAGTGCAAACTGATGATGCATTTATTATCACCTGCGCGTAAACCCATGCAGGTCACACAGGATCTGAACAGCTTCTGGAAAACGACGTATCACGATGTAAAAAAAGAACTGCGCGGAAAATACAAACGACACTACTGGCCGGACGATCCATTCACCGCACAGGCAACCAGCAAAACCAAAAAACAGATGCATCGTAAATAGGAACGGATTCATTGGGCAGTCTCTTTCATTTTACCTCTCTGCCTGGCTGAACTGTTACAGTGAGTTAAGATGTTTATGATCGAAGGCTTGTACTTTCTTGCGTTCCCAAGAAAGTACCAAAAAAGGGAATCCCGGAACCAGCCAGCCCTTCGGGTTCCCAATCTCGCTCATTTATAGCCGGTCGCGCTCCGCTGCTCTCATCCAGCTATAAATAACCAAGATTAGCAGTCTGCTAGCGGGGGACTAAAAGGCTTTGATTTTGATTACCCCCTTTCAGACCTGCCTCAGCAATGTGGGGCCCTGGCAAGGTTGAAGGTGTTTTCCTCTCCCGCTAGCAGCTTGCCGGTCGCATGTGTTTTAAACGGATAAAAGCAGCGGAGCGCGCCGTTTTAAACAGGTGAGAGCGGGAACCCATAGGACAAGCTGGTTTCCGGGGCGTTTTTTCTTGGTTCGTTCTTTGTACGAACAAAGAATGAACACAGCAGAGAAACTGCTGTACTGATTTTTTCACATAAAGAGCTATGCCTCGACGGTTTGAGCAACGACATCACCAAGCTGGATATACGTCTCAATACCTGCCCTGGTATGATCTAATATATCCTGACAGGGAGCCCACTTTCCTTTTTCGCCACATAATACAACGGTGCTGCCACCAAAGAGAAAATAACCTTTTTCATCGCCCTTTTTAAACGGTTTGGATTCATCAAAGGATTGCACAATTTTACCCACACAGGTGGCCCCCACCTCAATATAGGCCAGCTTGCCAAAATGTTCCGTTGCCAGAATCGAGACACGTCTTTCATTTTTGATGAAAATATCCTGTCTGTATTTTAAGGCCAATGGATTGACTGAATGCAGATTGCCCGGAACAGTAAACGATTTCAGGGTTTTGCCATGATCGGGATAGTGGTAACGATGATAATCAACAGGACATAACCTTGCGATCATCAGCGGGCCACCGATAAAGTCTTTGGCAATCTCACCATCACCGATCAGATCCACAGCCCGCAACATCGATCCCTTCACGGGGATAGTGAGATCATCGCTCATGCTCTCATGGCCAAAGTATCTCGCCTCGGCAAAAGCCCCCATTTCATGATCGTTTGTCGTGAAGGTTCGTTGCCCTTCACGAAACTTGCGAATAAAGAACTCATTAAATGATTGATAGGATGTTTCAACAGGGTTCTCTTTGAATGAGCCTTTTTGATACTGATCCATTGGAATATGAAAGTTTTTGATAAATGGTGCGACTTTTTTCGCTGACTTCAAACTATCCTGTGATTTTCCGTATAGCTGGCTGAACATTTTACTGGCAATCACAGGCCCTAAGAGCCGCCCTATGGGGTTGGCATAGGCAAACTTGACCATCGCATCACCATACACTTTTTCGATGTCCATTTTGTTTTCGTAACGGTTAAATATTTGAATTTCAAAACCTGGACTCATTGCGGGTAATCCTTTGTCCTTTGTAACTGATTCACTCTTCCTGAAGTGCAATGGATGCCATGTTCATCGTGCTCTCAAAGGATTCTGCACCGGCAATAAACAAGCCATTATGGCAGAACATGGCATCATCAATACCGCTCACGTCTATAAGTTCCTGACCGGACAAGCCAGCCCATGCTTTGGGCAGCGATTTTCTGTCTTCGAATGAACCGGGTTCAACCGGTACGGTTTGAATGCGCCATTGGCCAGTTGGAGATGGGTAAACCATATACAAGGCCTCGTCAGATAGAGCATGAACCGTTCTTTTCCATGGGATATATTTTTCCAATACAATCACTCTGGGATCTGCTGCCTGTTCAATGGCTTTGGCTACAATAGCTTTGGCACTAATACCACCATTCGCTGATGCAATGAATCGCATTAAAACGCGCGATGCAAAATCAACTGCTTCATCAAAACATGTATCAAAATCACTATCTTCCTGCCATGTCGGGTTAAACATTCCAATCGCCTGACTCAAGCTAATGCCTGCGGAGACACCGTTGACATGACCACAATCAATCGCATCAATGGAGGATACCAGCCCTGCATCCACTGCATTGGCGAGCTCTGTCCTGCCCTGGCATATCTCTACACCATATTTCTGCCAGATCAGACCAAACGAGGAATAGGGAATACCATTTTCGCGCTCCCCTGCACCACCACGTTGATGATGATCAAAACGGTCTGCCTCCGCGTCATATTCACCACCGACATCAATCACAATATCTGACTTGGCGATCAGCTCCAAATCACGTGTGCGCACAAGTGTGAACGAAGGATCCATGAGCTTAAATGCAGCAATACTGAACACATCATCTGCATGAAAACTGCCGTTGTGCGTTGCTATCGTTTTATTATTCATTTGTTTTCATTCCATATAACGAGCTACTAACTATAAGTCCTTACTGACTGTTGTCAGACCGTAACGCTTGCACTGCGCTCTTTGACTGCTTTATTTCGTCAGCGAGATAAAGACCTCGGGCAGCTTCTCCGGCAGACGATCCACATGATCGATAATGGTATACTGGCTGCCAAAAATATCGGCCACATACTCATCGGCTTTGGGATCCAGATTGATGCAGTAACTATAAATGCCATCCTGATTTAACTCTGTAACCGCCTTGCGGGTATCCTGAATCAGCAATTGTTCATCATCGACATCGATATCGGCCGGTTCGCCATCGGTGAGAATCAGCATCAGCTTTTTATCGGCCTGCTGCGCTTTCAGATAGTGAGCTGCATGACGCATGGCAGCCCCCATACGGGTGGAATAACTGGGTTCCATTGAAGCCAGACGAGATTTCACTTCATCATCCCAGTGCTCCGAAAAACCCTTGATGTGATAAAATCGCACATCATGACGGGTGTTCGAATTAAAACCGGAAATGGCAAACGAGTCGCCTACCTGATCAATCGTCCAAGCCAGCAGTGAAACCGCCTCCTGCGACAGTTCCAGAATCGTCTGGTTACTCCCCGCCGCCTTTTCGCTCAACGACTGCGATAAATCCAGCACCAGCGATACCGCCACATTACGGCCATCGGTACGGTGGCTCATATTGACACGTGGATCAGGCGCAGCTCCCCCCTTGAAATCAATCAGGGAACGAATTGCCACATCCAGATCCAGTTCAGAGCCATCTTCCTGATAACGCACTCGTACCCGATCCTGCGGCTTGAGCATATCCAGGATTGCTTTGAGTCGCTTGGCTGTCGCACTGTGTTTGGCCAGCAGATTATCAATCACGGCAGCATTACCACTGGGCTGCAATACCTCATAAACACTCACCCAGTCCGGTCGATAATGCTCTGAACTATAATCCCATTCATGGTAGTGGCGCGGTGGCAACCCTTTGAGTTCCTCCTCATCCTCACGGTGATCAAGGTGTTCAAAGAGCGTATCTTCATCATCACCCTGCTCGATATAAATCCACAAATGACGATTATCATCGCGATAATCCACTTCCGTGTTATCAAAATAGGTGTTCGGCAAAGCATCAGCCTGCCTGCGTGTACGGGCAATGAAGGACAGAGCAATATCAGCCATTGCCGGGCTGCTGGATTCCCCGTCTTGCATGGTCGCATAAAAACGCTCCACAAAACCGCGAATCACATCGTTCTCAACATGGTATTCGGGATCCAGCATGGCGCGCGAAGCAATCGCTAAGCGCAACAGAATCAACGATGTGTCCTGCAAAGCCAAATCTTCCTGAACAGGCTTGGGGTGCAGGGCAAGGAATATTTTCCGCAAACCTGGATAACGCTTGCAGGTTAGGTAATCAATGCGAGCATCTTCAAACACTTCTACAGCCACGCGTTGATTGGGGCTCCAGTTATCCACCACCATCGGTTCGGACCAGCGACGATGGCCGGCCATATGCGCCAGCGCAGCACGATAGCGATCAATCCCGCTCACGCCGCGATCATCATCATAGACATCGGGCAACCGGATGCCCATATGATCATAATAAGGCACAGGCTTACGCAGTTCATCAAAAATCAAAGAATACGGCACCAGATAATCCGATTCCTGCCACAGGCCGCGCAAATAGGCATCGAGCTTACGCTCGTTGTCCACCAGCAATGTACCATGGCGCTCGCGCTGCATCACTGCAATCGCATCGGCAGACTTCAGACTGAAATACTCCACCTGACGACCGGGATGGTTGTTATAATACTTGATACCATAATCCACCCAGTTGCGAAATCCCTGCAGTGATAATTCGCTCAATAAACGCGGCGACTGCTTGAGCAGATCCGACAGACCCGGGCTGGGGAACGTGGTATGATGACCATGTACGGATCCGGAAGTCTGATCCATCATATCACGCATGATTTCGATATACTGCTGAAATAAGGCATAGCTATGCAAACGCCGTGTCACTGCTGCGATCGACTGTAAAAACGGCACCATGGCCTTGAAGTTGGTATGGGTGGACATGTAATGGGCAAACTCGCGCATATCCACCAGTGCTTCTTCACCCACCAGTGCTGCAACCGCCGGTGCCTCTTCCAGATACACCAGCAGCGGCTCCGGCCCGCGCCCCATTTTGCCAAGAAAACGGGCGTTCTCGATATACGAAACCAGCCCGTTCTGACTCAACACGGCCTTGGCTTCTTTCATGCAATCATCGAAAATACGGTCAGCCTGGGCAAAATTACAGCCCAGCCGTTGCCAGTACATTTCAAACTCCATGTTTCTTGCGAGTTGTTCAGGCATAAGTGTCACTCAATTCCGTCGCCGACCTGTTAAGCAAACACTGCATCAATAGCATGATCCAGCGTATCACGAATATCGGTATCATCGGTAATTGGACGTACCAGTGCCATGCGGCAAGCCGCTTTTGCATCCACGCCGCCCTTAATCAGGGTCGCGGCATAAGTCAGCAAACGGGTGGAAATGCCTTCATCCAGACCATGGCCTTTCAGATTGCGCGCTGTTTCACCGATCTGAACCAGTTTGGCAGCCAATTCCGTATCAATACCGGTTTCTGTAGCAACAATACCTGTTTCCACTGCTGCAGTCGGATAATCAAATTCAAAAGCGGCAAAACGTTGCTTGGTTGATTGCTTGAGATCTTTCATCAGGCTCTGATAACCCGGATTATAAGAAATCACCAGCTGGAAATCCGGATGTGCTTCCACCAATTCACCTTTTTTATCCAGGGGCAGGGTGCGACGATGATCGGTTAACGGGTGAATCACCACGGTGGTATCCTGGCGGGCTTCAACAATCTCATCGAGGTAACAGATTGCACCGATACGGGCAGCCGTGGTAAGCGGCCCATCCAGCCAACGTGTACCATTGGCATCGAGCAGATATCGCCCGACCAAATCGGAGGCGGTCATATCTTCATTACAGGCTACTGTGATCAGCGGCTTGCCGAGTTTCCATGCCATGTATTCAATGAAACGTGATTTACCACAACCGGTCGGCCCTTTGACCATCACCGGCAGACGAGCAGCATAAGCCGCTTCGTACAGCCCGACTTCATCATGCTGCACCTGATAAAATGGCTCTTCTTTAATGTTATATTGTTCCTGGTCGCTCATGATCGCTCCTGAATGAAATCTTGCTGAGTATTATAGCGAATCGGGCAGGAATAACGAACTTATAAAAATTATAGTTTTCATAAAATAAATTTATGTTTTATACCCACCAATCCGTTCATTAAAGAAGCTCTGATGTCTCAGTACTTCCTCGCAGGCTATGGATAGCCTGCCAAATCAAGCACGTAAGTGCTTGGTTTCATGCCATACGTCCATGTATAACCCCCTTTGAGCGTGCCGCGTGCATCACTACTGTCCTGCAACGTTGTGTAAGCGAAGGCAAAACGATGCTTTTGTCTGAGCAGACTGATTTTTGGCAGGAGCCAATAAATCAACACCTCTTTAACACCCAACAAAAAGGCCCCCGCTTTCGCGGAGGCCTTAGCATGCTTATACATTAAGTCGGAGCTTATTTATGTGCACCGATTTTTTCGCGCCAGTCTTCACCGTAAATCTTGTCGGCATCGCCCGGGAATGAGTCAAATGCACGAGCAAATTCTTTATGCGTCTTGGCATATTCAATCGGATCCGCACCGGATTTCCAGCAATCGTAAGCCTGATTCAGTGATTTACCACCAGCTGCCGGGCTATCGATATGACCGAAAGCACCGCCGCCACAGGTATTGATCACATTGCCGTGACCCAGATTTTCGAAGAAGCCAGGCAGACGCAGTGCGTTCATGCCACCAGAAATAATTGGCGTAGTCGCTTTCATGCCATACCATTTTTGGTTGTAGTAATGACCCATGCATTCATCGCGTTCAATCATATACGCAAGCACTGTTTCTTTACCATGACCTTCCATCTTACCATAACCCATCGTACCCGTATGCATACCGGAAGCACCCATCAAACGAACAAGTTTCATATAGCATAGTGGATCCATGCCCATAGGTGATTTATAAGAAGTCATTGCACCATGGCCTGCACGATGGAAATGTAAGAATGTGTCTGGGAAGTCACGACGCGCAGTTGTGATACCAGAAGGACCTGATACAAAACCATCAATCAAGAAGGCAACATGGCTAGCACTATCATATTTTTCAAAGCATTCCAAAATGAAATCACCACGCGCTTTCATTTCACCATGATAATCGGCTGTTGCATTAGCAGAGAATAATTTTGCTTCACCAGTTTCTTGCTGTGCACGATCCATCGATTCAGCAATTTTCGGCATGACTTCTTTCATGGGGCAAAACGGTTGATTGGCTTGCGGTTCATCATTCTTGATAAAATCGCCACCCAACCAGAAATCATAACAAGCTTTGGCAAATGGTTCAGGACGCAAACCCAATTTAGGTTTAATAATCGTACCCGCGATATAACCACCATCTACTTCAGGACGACCCAATACTTTCCAGAAGTCAGTAATATTGACATTTGGACCATCAAATTTCTTCATCATGCATTCAGGCACCATGAAATCCAACATGCGTAGACCTTCATGGTCGCCCATGCCTTGGTTGTTACCTAAAATCAAAGACCATAGATGTGAAATATTATAAATGCCATCAGTAAGATTCGGATCAAATAACTCAACAGGGAATGCAACCTTCATCAAGCCGCCGCCAGTCACATTGTTGCCATCAGCAAAGGCTGTTTCATCGATTTCATATACCAACGCATCCACACCACGTGTGAAATCATCGGTCGTAGATACTTCTACATTGGTGCCTGTTGAAGATTCAGCAGCAATGTGGGCTGCCACTTCCAGGAAGCCATAGCCTTTAGCTGGTATTAATTTATAAGCAACAAGAAAATGCTTGCCGCCTGCGATCAGGTCGTCTTCATTGAGACTAAGATCGGCGTAACGATTCGATTGATCCATTTAAGAATTCCTCCAGGTTTATTAGTGAACAGGAAGCTTGCGCCCCTCTCCTTCGCGGCAGAGCATGATAAACCTCTTTGGCGACGAGGGGAAGACTAGAAATACCTTCCATAATGTAAAATCAAAGCTTATGATGTCGACTATAAATATTTCTTATAGCAAGCCAAACAGGGAGAGACTGTGAACATTACACTGAAACAGTTTAAAATCCTTGAAGCCATTGTCGAGCAGCGCAACTATACTGAAGCGGCCAAGTCGTTATTCATGACCCAGCCAGCCGTATCCATGCAGGTAAAGCAAATGGAGGAACAGATTGGCTTACCTTTGTTTGAACGGGAAGGTAAACAGGTCAGCGCGACAGAGGCCGGGCTGGAACTGCTACATTATGCACAAAATATCCGCCAGCAAATCAATGAAGCTTCGGAAGTCATGGAAGAACTCCGGGGCCTGAAACGAGGTAAGCTACACCTGACCATGGCATCGACGGCCAACTATTTCGCTCCGCAACTGATTGCCGCGTTCCACCATAAATACCCGGCCGCCCGGGTAACACTCGATGTAACCAATCGCACCGGCCTGTTGGATGCGCTGGACAACAATACGACCGATATGGTCATCATGGGTACTCCGCCGGATGGGCACCAGCTGACAGGTATTCCATTCCTGGAAAACCCGCTGGTGGTTGTGGCCTGGCCCGAGCATCCCCTGGCCCGCCAAAAGTCCATTCGGCTTGCAGATGTCGCCGACGAAGATTTTATTGTGCGCGAGCCCGACTCCGGCACCCGCATGGCGACTGAACGCTATTTCGCCGAACACCGCCTGAGCCTGAGACCACGCATGGAGATGAACCGTGCCGAGGCCATCAAACAGGCCGTGATGGCCGAACTGGGGCTGGGCATCGTATCCTTGCATACGATTGAAATGGAGCTGGCCCTGAAGCGGCTGGTGATACTGAATGTCGAAGATTTTCCCATTATGCGCCAGTGGAATATTGTATATCGTGACGGTAAACGCTTTGCAGCAATTCCGGATGCCTTCAAGACATTCGTCCAGGAAAATGCCAGAGAACTAATTGATATTGCTCCCCTGAATAAAGGAAAAAGAACCCCATGCAAAAAATAACCGAAAAAAGCAGTATCACTGCCAGCCTGCAATTCGATTTTCGTGGCCAGACATTCAAACCCTCTATCACCGTTGATTTGGATGCATTGATGCAAAGGCAGGGTGACCTCAATGACCTGCATGATATGCTCGCAAGCTCTATCGGACTGGATCCCTACCGGCACGAATATGATGTGATGCTGATGCACGAAATTACCTTTTCAGAACCATCCGGACTGGTCACTGATTTTTTCATGGATGGCCGACTCAATTTCGATGGTTTTGCCGAGGCATGGCAAAAGCAGAAGGCACTTCGTGCACTCGAACCCATCGCCCGAAAACATCTGGGTATTATTGATCTCGATCAACATCCGGATATCCGTAATGCCCTGCTCGAAAGTTACCGCTCAGGTCAAATGGCACATCGTAGAGACCAATCTCAGGCAATTAGCTGTTTTTAGACAACAGGTTTATCTGAAATCACAATACCGTCTTCATCGGCATAGACATATGCACCGGGATGAAAGACCACATCGGCAAAACGCAGGGGAATATCCATCACACCCTGGTTACGCTTGATGGTTTTGCGCGGAATCGTTGCCAGTGCTTTTACCCCGATATCCACCCTGGCCACACCTGCGGAATCACGAATACAGCCATGAATGATTACCCCTTCCCAGCCATTGGAAGCGCCAAGCGCAGCCATCACATCACCCATCATCGCGCAGTGCAATGAGCCGGCACTATCGACTACCAGAACCTTGCCTGTACCATCTGTTTCAAAAGCCGCTTTCAGACAGGTATTATCTTCCAGAGCTTTCAACGTAACGATCTGGCCGGAAAAAGAGGCCCTGCCACCAAAATTCCGAAAAAGGGGGGCTGCCACCTGCAGATCCTCCAGATAATTATCATACAGGTCTGTCGTTTTAAACATGAGTGAATTCCTCGCATTAAGTTCAGGCAATGATGGCACAGGCTCAATTCAGGAACAAATCAGCGTCCACGACCTGAAGTGGAAAATTCAATGTTTTTCTCCTAGAGTAGCCAGCTTTAAAATCCATAAACAATGGGGAATTCCGGCTATCATGGACGAATTAATATATCAGGGATTGCAATTAATGGCACTGGGAATGGGAACTGTCTTCCTCTTTCTCAGCCTGCTGATCTTCGTCATTACCCTGGTGTCCCGCGTTATTCAGAAATACGAACTGAAAACGGAACAGCCTGCCGGCGCACCGTCTTCCAGCCACGATGATCTTGTTGACGTCATCAGTGCCGCAGTACAACAGTATCGTTCCGATCATCCCCGCCGAAAATGATCACAACACAGTTCCAGGAGAAACCTGCAAATGAATAAGCCGCTTGGAATTACCGAAGTCGCTCTGCGAGATGGTCACCAATCGTTACTGGCCACACGTATGCGTATTGAGGATTTGCTGCCCATTGCAGAAAAAATGGATAAAATCGGATACTGGTCGATGGAAATATGGGGTGGCGCCACCTTTGATTCATGCATCCGCTATCTGGGTGAAGACCCGTGGGAGCGCCTGCGCCTGCTCTCCAATGCCATGCCTAACACACGTTCGCAAATGCTGTTCCGTGGCCAGAATATTCTCGGTTATCGTCATTATGCTGACGATGTCGTCGATACTTTTGTCGAACGCGCTGCCAAAAATGGCATGGATGTATTCCGTATTTTCGATGCCATGAATGATATTCGAAACCTGAAAACGGCAGTCAAAGCAGCCCTGAAGGTGGGTAAACATGCGCAGGGTGCTATCTCCTACACCATAAGCCCGGTACACACCATGGACATGTGGATTGATATGGGAAAAGCACTGGAAGATATGGGCTGCCATTCCATCTGTATCAAGGATATGTCGGGGCTGCTGAAACCCTATGCCGCTGAAGAAATTGTCTCCCGGCTAAAAGAATCGGTAACGATCCCAATTGCGCTGCATTCACACGCGACCACCGGCATGAGTACATCTGCCATTCTCAAGGCAATCGAGGCAGACGTGGATATGGTTGACACCAGCATTTCCTCAATGAGCCACACTTATGGACATTCTGCCACGGAATCCGTCGTAGCCATTATGGAAGATGAAAAACGCTCCACCGGCCTTAACCTCAAACTGCTGGAAGAAATCGCCGCTGATCTCAGGAATATCCGCAAAAAATACGAAAAATTCGAAGGCTCCTTACGCGGCATCGATTCGCGCATTCTGGTTGCACAAGTTCCCGGCGGCATGCTCACCAATCTGGAAAGCCAACTGGTATTACAAAATGCTGATGATCGTTTCGATGAAGTATTGGCGGAAATCCCGAGGGTTCGCGAAGACTTGGGATTTATCCCGCTGGTTACCCCCACATCCCAGATTGTTGGCACGCAGGCGGTATTCAATGTCCTTGCAGGCGAACGATATCGTACCATCACCAAGGAAACGGCCGGTATCCTCAAGGGCGCGTACGGTCAAACACCGGCACAGGTGGATACAGCTCTGCAAATGCGCGTACTCGAAGGCGACAAACCGATTTCCTGTCGCCCTGCCGACCTGATTGATGACGAAATGGATAAGCTGACACTGGAATTGAGCAGCATTGCTGCCGAAAAAGGCTTCGATTTGTCGGATGAACTGATCGACGATGTACTCATCTATGCCCTGTTCCCGCAAGTCGGCCTGAAATTCCTCAAGAACCGCAATAACCCCGATGCCTTTGAACCGGCCCCATGGCTGGAAGAAGAAACTGAGCTGCCACCTGCTATCGCTGAACGCTATCTCATTACAGTCAATGGTTCCGATTACGATGTTGTGGTGACACCCGAAGGTGAAGTCAGCTCCATGCATCCTGCTGACAGTGTTCCGATCAACCCGACACCAGCTGCTGCTCCGGCAGTCAACAAGCCCGCTACCTCGGTCGGTGCGCCGATGGCTGGCACTATCTTCAAAATCAACGTCAGCCCCAATCAGCATATTGAGGATGGTGATGTAATTCTGATTATGGAAGCGATGAAAATGGAAACAGAAGTACGCTCCACCCATTGCGGCACCATTGTCAGTATTGAAGTGAAAGAAGGTGATGCTGTCACCGTAGGGCAACCCCTGGTCACTATCGCATGAATACCATGGGCGAACTATTGGAAACACTGTGGCTCACCACAGGTATTGCTAATTTTACCTGGGGACAAGCACTCATGGTCTGTATCGGCCTGTTACTGTTGTATCTGGCTATTGGTAAAAAATTCGAACCGCTATTGCTGGTTCCCATGGGGTTTGGTGCAATCCTGAGCAACATCCCGATTGCCGAGATTTCAGGGCCTGATGGCCTGCTAGGCATACTTTATAAAGCTGGCATTGAAACTGAAATGTTTCCGTTGATTATTTTTATGGGTGTCGGTGCATTAACCGATTTTGGAGCCCTGATTGCCATGCCGCGAACACTGTTGCTCGGTGCCGCAGCACAATTCGGCATCTTCACAACACTGATTGGTGCCTTGGCACTGAACTGGATTCCAGGCTTCAATTTTTCACTGGCTGATGCTGCATCCATCGGTATTATCGGTGGTGCGGATGGGCCGACAGCTATCTTTGTGGCATCCAAATTATCCCCGGACCTGCTCGGTGCCATTGCCGTCGCCGCATACTCCTATATGGCTCTGGTTCCTCTCATCCAGCCACCGATCATGCGTTTACTGACCACGGAAAAAGAACGCTGCATACGTATGGAACAACTGCGCCCGATCAGCCGCGCAGAAAAGATAGCCTTCCCGATCACCGTACTGTTGCTTTGCGTGATTTTTCTACCTACAGCTGCACCGCTGATCGGCATGCTCACCTTCGGAAACCTGCTGCGGGAATGCGGCGTGGTGGAACGCTTATCCAATGCAGCGCAAAATGAAATCATCAACATGGTTACAATTGCGTTAGGTTTATCGGTGGGTTCAAAGCTGCAGGCAGATCATTTCCTCAACCTGGAAACACTGGGCATCCTGTTGCTGGGCCTGATTGCATTTTCCATAGGTACCGCTGCCGGTGTTTTAATGGGTAAACTGATGAACCGTTTCAGCGGAGGAAAAATCAACCCGCTGATCGGGGCGGCCGGTGTATCTGCAGTACCCATGGCTGCACGCGTGGTCAACAAGGTTGGACTGGAAGCCGATCATCACAATTTCCTGCTCATGCATGCCATGGGCCCGAATGTAGCTGGCGTCATCGGTTCCGCCGTAGCTGCCGGTATTCTGCTGGCCGTTGTTGGAGGCGGATAAAGCATCACCAACAATCCATCCATGCCAATCAAATCATTATACTGCCTGTTCCACCCAAATGGTTCTTCAGGGAGATGAAGACACCATGGCTGAGACAAAGACTGCCCTTGCCTTCATGGCAGATTTTCGTTTACGACTGAAGCAGTGCCTTTGCCGCTTCAGGGTCGAAATGCTCTTTTTCCACACGCAGATAAGCCACCTTCTCCTCCGCAACAACCCTGACCTCTGCCACGCCCGCCAGTTGCAACAAGGATGCTTCCAGCGTTTTGGCATCACCAATGCGTGAGGGATCAACCGCCATCATGGTGGCTGAAAGCATGCGTGGCGGTGTCATGCCATATGCCAACCCCAGCCACAGTATTGCACCAAGCGCGCAGGCAACGAAAATTCCGGTTACACCAAAATGCCCCAGTAACATGCCGCCACCTGCTCCTCCGACAAAAGCTCCAAGAAACTGGCTGGTTGAATATACCCCCATCGCCGTTCCCTTGCCATCCACCGGTGCAATACGTGATACCAGCGAAGGCAGGGTTGCTTCCAGCACATTGTAGGCGATAAAAAAGAGCAGCAGGCCGGTAATCACACCGATCCATCCACTATGCGCCATCGACAGCACAGCGGCGGAAACGGCAATCAGGGCAATCGCAGCCAGAAAAACAGGTTTCAGCTTTTTACGTTTTTCAGCGATGATAACCATTGGAATCATCAATGCCATCGCCACCACCAGAATCGGCAAATAGACCCAGGAATGATGTAGCGACGGCAAGTGCAACTGATCGCGAAGTACAAAAGGCAGCGCTATAAACATCGCAGTCATAATGGAATGCAAAATCAAAATGCCAATATCGAGCCGCAACAATTCCATATTTCGCAACGCAGCACCCAACTGGCCGGGAATCGTTTCTGCATCACGATGGATTGAGCTGTGCTCCGGTGTAGGAATAGCCGTATGCAGCACCACAATGGCACCCACAGCCAGCACAGCTGTAAGCCAGAATATGCCATTCACCCCGATAGCAGCATCCAGCCACGGGCCCAATATCAGCGACACAGTAAAAGACATCCCGATGGACATGCCGATCATAGCCGTTGCCTTGGTGCGTATTTCTTCGCGCGTCAGATCGGCCAGCAAGGCCATCATGGCGGCAGCAATCGCACCGGCGCCCTGCAAGGCGCGGCCAAATATCACGCCCCATATATCATGTGATGACGCTGCAACCACGCTGCCAATAGCAAAGATAATCAGCCCGGCCGTGATCACCGGTTTTCGACCGATCCGATCCGATAACATACCGAACGGAATCTGTAACAGCGCCATGGTCAAACCATAGGCCCCCAGCGCAAGTCCGATCAGCATGGGAGTCACGCCATCAAGGTGTTCGGCATACAGCGCAAATACCGGAAGAATGAGAAACAATCCCAGCATGCGCAGGCTGTAGATACCAGCCAGCGAAAATACACTTCGACGTTCAGCGGAGTTCATAAGCTTATCCTTTTCATAATCAACAGAGATTTGATACGCCCCGCATTATACACCTCATCTCCAGATAGGAAAAACCGCAAAAAATAAATATCCATTTACGCACCCTGATTATGCCTTCTGCTACAAAATGAACTCAAAGCGCAGAAGCCCTACGTTAGCCGTATGAATCGCAGGGTCGCCGCCCGGATTGCGGATGATCTGATACGATGGCTGGATAGTCAGCCACGACATCGGCACCAGCCGATATGTTAATTCCAGCGTTGTTTCAGCACCCATGTGGGTATCAGCGCGAGCTATGGCGATACCGATATCATCTTCATGGCGCATTGAAATCATACCATGGAGGTGAAAACCGACACCAATATAACGCGTAATTGCATTACGTGCAGCAGGTGCCCAGCCATATTGAAAGAATGCCCCAATCATGGAATCTTCATCAAAATGCATAATCTCCTGATCAATAATACCGTACATACCATAATCATTCCCAAATGTTTGTCCGGCAAAGACTTTATCCGCACTGTGATTCCAATAGCCAACTTTATAAGTGGCTGTGCCGATACTGAATCCGGCCTCGCCAAGCATTAATTTTCCCTCTGCCGAATGAATACTCCGTGTTGAAGGATCACCATCATAGATAGCCGCCTGCACATAGCTGGTATTGGTCGGTGTAACACGAAAACGAATAGCCAACCCAGCTTTGGGAAATACAGATACCGGCACATTAGTAGACATATCAGGGCCGATACCAAATGAGCTGTTCATAAACAAAGAGCCATAATCCGTCACATAAAATTCCGAATTCAAATCATGCATACCGACCAGAACCGATATAAAACCATCTGAAAACTGCTGTTCATACCATGCCTCATGCACAATAAACTGATCCGGTGCCTCTATATTACTGGCTGTTTGCAAATCACCAATAATATCGGCGCTTGGATCACCGCCATGATTACGCAGCCCATAGACAAACAGGGTCCCTCCCTGCCACAAACCCAGTTTTTTACTATCCAAAGTCATCGTCAGATCGAGATTATCCTGATAGATCACGTTATTCCCGCCAGGTGTTCCACCTGAGAAATCACGCACAAACTCACTGGTATAAGCACTTTCAATGCTAATGCCACGATCTTCCAGACTGGTCCTTGTGCCTCCCCAGTCACCGCTAATACCCGGCAACACCATATCATGCCCATGCACTGTCGCATCTTTTTGAGCACTGCCCGGCTGGCCAAGAAAACCGGGGGGCCCTGCCTGCACCGTATGCGCTACAATGACCAGGGTGAAAAGCAGTACTAAATACCCGATATGAGATCTGTGCCTCACGTTATTTTCTCCCTCCGTGCCAGGGCACCCACGCATAGCTTGAAATTAATAATCAGGGTAAAGCAGCCCATAAAATAAGGATAAAGAACAGCAACGACAGCAACAAAATTGTCGGAGCCCAGTACTCGGCCGGAAAAGCAATTTTATTCGCCTGCTTTCTGGTCATACCAC
>CAZWWF010000008.1:0-19192 GCA_964636805.1 uncultured Zetaproteobacteria bacterium | reverse complement strand
TGGTTGTATACGCCAATATCTCCGGCTACTGCCAGCCCTTCAGCCTGAGCTTCAATAGCACCTGTGCTCATGCCCATCATTCCAGCCATTAGCATTCCTAATAAAGTTTTTTTCATATCTCCATCTCCTAAATCTAAACATTGCCTATTTGTAGACATGCCAAACTTAGAGCATGTGTTATGCCAACATGCCAATTAATACATAACACAATAAAAACAACAGGTTATAAAACAGGCGTATAATCAGATGTGTATATTTTGCCTATTATTTATGCATATAAGTCTATTATTTACGCACCTGAAAATGCCAGGAGCTACCGGAAGACATCGACGCAAACAGCTTCGACACCACACAAAAGGTTCGCAAGGAGAAGAAACCATGGGGCGTGCCAATGATTGCCATGGCAGATGCAGCCATGGCAGAATATCGCTAGATGTATACGAGACAGAAATTTGACAACTTCCGCCCAAATCCGTGTTTCTATCAGGATCAAAATGCAATTCTGCACGGTTGTATGTAAACCCCAATGACTTCTGAAGTAAACATCCAGCTCCTGGCAGATCCGGTGACCGAAAAACTGTCCGAGTCACTGGTTTGCAACACATCCGATGCCATTGGTGTCAACCATCAAGGGAAAGTCACTATCTGGAATCAATCTGCCATGAAGATGTTCGGCTATTCCACCAGGCAGGCGATTGGCATGAATCTTTTAGATCTCATTGTCCCTGATCATATGCATGAAAAAGCTGAAAAGGGGTTCAAGACCTTTGCAGAAACAGGCAAAGGAGCAATGATAGGAAAAACCACGGAGTGCATAGCCAAATGCAAAGATGGCTCCAGGTTCCCGGCAGAGGTGTCTGTTTCCGGGTTTAAGCCCAAGGGCCAGCACTGGCAGGCCGTTGCTATCGTACGGGATATCAGCATACGTAAACAGATCGACGATATGCCTCGCTCCAACCAGTACATGATTGATCATTATTCTGATGGATCTTTCTGGATTGATCAGCAGGGGAATTTTGTCAATGTAAATCACACTATGTGCCGAAATCTGGGCTACATGCGGGATGAAATGCTCAGTATGACTGTTTTTGATATCGACCCCGTATTCCCCCGCCAAGGCTGGCCAGAGCACTGGGAAAACCTGAAAGAACAGGGAGCAATCCACCTGGAGTCCTTCCATAAAACCAGATCAGGTAAAATCTTTTCTGTAGATATCAGTATGAATTATATTTGTTTTGGTAACAGGGAATATAATTTTGCTTTTGTAGTCGATATCACTGAGCGCAAGCAAGCCGAAACCGTGTTGGGAAAGATAGAAGTGAAATATCAGAAACTGGTTGATTCGGTGGCAGCACTTCCCTGGACCTATGATATTACAAATGATCGTTTCACCTTTTTGGGAGAACAGATCAAGACCATGTTAGGGGTTCGTCCCGATACCATATCTCATATGAAAGATTGGCTGAAACTTATTCACCCTGATGATCGAAAAAGAACGGCCAAATTTGCTATAGAGAAAACACAGGAAGGAAGTCATTACGAAGTAGAACACCGGATGAAACTGGCTGATGGCAGTTGGATGTGGGTAAGAAATGTCATCTCGGTAGAGCTGGAACAGAATAAACCCGCAGGCCTTTCGGGTTTCATGTTCGACATGAACGAGAAAATAAAAATCCGGGAAGCACTGGAAAAAAGTCGTGAGCAATTAAAATCAAGCCTGATCGGCACAGTCATCGCTGTTTCCAGAGCGGTGGGTGCCCGTGACCCGTACACTGCCGGACATCAGCAGCGGGTATCACAACTTTCCCGCGCCATTGGCCAGGAGATGGGCCTGGATGCTGCGCAAATTGATGGACTCAGGATGGGAGCAACCATCCACGATATTGGCAAAATTTACCTGCCGGCAGAAATCCTGAGTAAACCGACGAAATTAACCGACGTCGAGTACGCCTTAATCAAAAGCCATGCACAGGTCGGCTACGATATTCTGAAAGACATTACCTTCCCCTGGCCCGTGGCAGATATCGCCTATCAGCATCACGAGCGCCTGAATGGCAGCGGTTATCCGCAGGGACTAAAGGGTGATGAAATCTGTCTGGAGGCGAGAATCGTTGCTGTGGCCGATGTGGTTGAGGCTATCAGCAGTCATAGGCCCTACCGTGCGACACTGGGCTTCGATGCAGCATTACAGGAAATCAAAAAACATCGCGCCCAATGGTATGATCCCGCTGCCGTGGATGCCTGCCTGTTCTTATTCCGCAATAACAAATTTACCTTCGAATAAACTGAATACGAATTTCGTGAGAAGCATAATGCTTGTCAAACCACTACAAAAGCATCACGCAACTGATGAGAAACACCAGACTGCATGAAGGTCAGTCGAAATAGGTATCGGCTCTGCGCTGTGTTTCATCCATTAGAGCCTGAAACTTTTGCAGATTCAACTCGTCATCTTCATCATCAGCATATACCCCATCACTGAGAATGATTACACCTTTGGTGAACGGTTTTGGGATATAGAATCGATCCCATGAATTTGCCCGCCAATAGCGCTTAGAGGCATAACAGACCGATATTAGCGGTAATCCGGATTTTTTAGCCAGCTGCACAGTACCCATCTGCACTACTTCAGGCGGACCTTTCGGGCCATCCGGGGTAATACCCAATGATCGCCCCTTCCGAGCCAAACGCACCATCTCCAGAAAGGCGCGCGCCCCACCCCGGGTTGAAGACCCACGGGATGTGTCAATACCGAGCAAATGCATAGTATCAGCAATAAAACCACCATCCCGGTGTTCCGAAATCATCATCGATCCACCCCATCCTTTATTGATATAGGGAATCATCAGAATACGTGCGTGCCAAAATGCCAGCAAATGCGGATTGTTATGCCAGTGTTCGTAATCACCGACAAGTTTCCAGTTTATGCTCACTGAAAAAAACTTGTAGACCAGGAAAATTAACCGAGGAACCAGCCAGGCAATCACAGACTCTTTCATTAGCCCTCCTCCGTCAGGGAGGCGGCACTCGCAACATGGCTTTCAAACTGCAAATGGTAGAGTTCGGCATATAAACCACCCTCGACCAGCAGATCCTCATGCCTACCCATCTGGACAATACGGCCCTGATCCAGCACTACGATACGGTCGGCATGTCGAATGGTAGATAACCTGTGTGCAATCACAATCACGGTGCGCCCCTGCATCAATCGGTCAATAGCACGCTGCACCAGCCGTTCGGATTCCGTATCCAGCGCGCTGGTCGCTTCATCCAGAATCAGTATCGGCGCATCCTTCAGCAATGCCCTGGCCATTGATAAACGCTGTCGCTGACCACCGGAGAGAATCACGCCACGTTCACCAATGATTGTCTCATAGCCCTTCGGAAGCTTTTCAATAAATTCATGGGCATTGGCCGCCCTTGCCACCGCTTCAACCTTCTCCTGATCAATCTTCTCATGACCATAAGCAATATTGTTGAGCACTGTATCATTGAATAAAATGATATCCTGCGTGACCAGTGCGATCTGATTGCGCAACGAAGCCTGTGTCAGATCGCGCACATCAATACCATCAATCATGACCCGGCCAGCCGTCGTATCCATAAAACGGGGCACCAGATTCACCAGTGATGTTTTACCAGCTCCGCTGCGACCAACCAGAGCCACGACTTCCCCCGCCGCAACGGTGAAACTGATATCACTGAGCACAGGTCTTTCTGTATTCGGATATTGCAGACCGACCTGCTCAAACGTAATTGCATTGGAAAATGGCGGCAGTTCGCGAGCCTGATCCTGATCCTGAACGCTAATTGGTTCATCCAGCAGTTCGAAAATACGCTCACTGGCTGCCAGTCCCTGCTGAATATCATTATTGGCCCGGGACAAGCGTTTAACCGGCTCATAAAGCATGATCACCGCAGCCAGAAATGACACCAGCGTCCCCGGAGTTGTCTCACCCGAGGCAACCCGCATACCACCATAGAGTAAAACACCGGCAATACCGAATCCGGCCAGCAACTCCATAATCGGAAAAGATAATGCATTCACTTTGAAAACCTTGAGCTGGTGCGAGAAAAAATCACCTGTCAACTTCCGGAAACGTCCGCGCTCATAGTCTTCCATACCAAACGCTTTAACCACCCGAATACCGCCAACCGTTTCCTCCAGCAAGCTGGTCAAATCCCCCATGGCAGCCTGACCATCCAGAGTCGCATGTCGCATTTTTCGCCCAAAACGGGCAATCGGATAAATCACCACAGGGAATACCAACATGGCAATCAGCGCCAGTAACCAGTCCTGTATAAAGATCACGGCGAGCAGAAACACAATGGATATGGCATCGCGCATCAATGCGGTCACAGCCGTACTGACCGCCGCCTGAACCAGTGTTACATCGTAGGAAAGCCGTGCCAGCAATTCGCCGGTTTTGCGGTGGGCGAAAAAATCCAGTGATTGTGCCGTCAGCCGTTTATAAAGAAGATTTCGCAGATCAAAAATAACCTTCTGGCCAATATAACCCATGGTATAGGCTTGCCCGAAATAGGCAGCGCCCTTAACCAGATAGAGAACAATCACCAGCATTGGAATAATATAAATCAAATCCCCATTCTTGCCCGACAGCGCTTCATCCAGTACCGGCTTCAATATCCAGGCCATGGCCGCCGTACAGGCCGCCAGAATAATCATGCAAACAATGGCGATGCTTAAACGCCCTTTATAGGGGGTGAGAAATGCCAGCAGGCGGCGATATAAATGAGTTGATGAAGAGGGCATAGTCAAAATTACAATATATCAGACACAGATGCGACTGTGGTTAAACTGGTTCGCTGTGTCGGAGACGGCTGGACATGTTTGTTGCCAGCTTGCTGTAAACGACCCATTTTGCGAAAAAAATCGACACTGGCATTAAACAAAGCCGCCGCCAGTTGTTTCTGATGTTTTTTGCTCTTCAGTTTTTTCTCACGATCCGGATTGGAAATATAATCCAGTTCAACCAATACGCTGGGGATTTCCATTGCCCCCAGAACAAAGAAACGAGCCCGCTTGGGTGTAGAGTGTTTAATCGGTCCAACCTTTTTCAACCTGTTCAGCACCTTTTCAGCAAGAATTTGTGAACTGTTCAAACTATCGCGCCGAAACATATCATCAAGAATACGACTGACCAGTGGATCGTGTGTCTGTTCAGCAGCGACACCACCAACCTGATCGGCCGCATTTTCCTTGGCTGCCAGAGCCTTGGCTGCCCTGCTCTGGGTGGCACCACGTTCAGACAGGGTATAGGCACTGGCTCCTTTCACGGTACGCTTGCGAACAGCGTCGGCATGAATACTGATCATCATGTCCGCATGCACCTTGCGAGCCAGGTACACCCGTCGTCTCAATGGCACAAAATAATCGCCCTTGCGAATCAGTACTGCCTGCATGCCAGGTTGTTTATTAATGATAGCGGCCAGTTGTTTTGCCACTGCCAGTGTTACTGTTTTTTCTTTCAACCTGTGTGGCCCGATAGCACCAGGGTCTTCTCCTCCATGGCCTGCATCAACAGCAATGACAACCCCCTGTTTACTCGAACCCTTTCTAGCGCTAAGCGCAGTACTGGTTGTTTTTTTATTCCGCATCAAATCGACAACGAGACGATATGGCTTGCCATGCAGCGGTTCGAGTAAAAAGGAACGAGGCTGAACCTTTTCTTTAACATCAATCACAATGCGTAGTGTATCGTTTCTGGATTTGCCATGCCGTAGTCCCTGAATCACCGGATCAGGCAATGGCAGTTTTGTTACATCGGCTTTCAGACTGGTCTTCTCCATATCGATAACAACACGTTCCGGCTTATGTAGCCGAAAAAGTTTGTATGTCATTTTCTGATTCAGATCAAATACCAGACGGGTATGATCCGGAGCTGTCCACAAACGGACATCACGAACAACGGTAAGATTCGCCGCTGATGCCACAGATGAACACATCAGCAATATCATCATGACTGGCAGGTATGCAGATATTAGATATCGTAATTTCATTGCCCGCTTATACTCACAATGACCACTATCTTTGCAAGACTTGCAGTGTCCGCCATCCACAGAAGCAAAGCTTGCCCTTCTGATGAGCTGATAAAATCATATCAACAAAACCGTGAGTTATCAGTCTGTCACTTCACCCTGCCATATGTATCATCGAAACGTTCAATATCATCTTCTCCAAGGTAATCGCCCACCTGTACCTCAATCAACTGCAAAGGCAGACTACCCCGGTTTTCAAGACGATGTATTTCCCCGATCGGAATATATGCACTGCCATTCTTGCCTACAGTCTTGACCAGGTCACCGCAACTCACTGTGGCAGTTCCAGCCACGACTACCCAGTGCTCGGAACGGTGCTGATGAGACTGCAAACTAAGGCGACCACCCGGGATGACTTCGATACGCTTAAGTTTGTATCCTGTATCCCGGTCTTCCAGAACCGTGTAACTACCCCATGGCCTGCGCACAGTGACATGTTCAAGATGATAACTGCCGCTTCCTTCCTGTTTCAACGAATCAACAATTTCACGAACTCGCTGACTTTCACCGGCCTTGCATAACAGTATGGCATCCGGTGTTTCCACTGCAATAATATTTTCCAGACCGACTGCTGCGATAAGGTTTTTTTCACTACGCAACAACGAACCCTTACAATCAATAGCCAATACGTTACCATTGATTTCGTTACCGTTCTCATCCTTTTTTGCCATCTCATGTACAGCATCCCAGCTACCGACATCCGACCAGCCAATGTCCGCTGCTATCAAAGATACGATTTCCGATTGCTCCATGACGCCGTAGTCAATCGATATATTCGGCATCTGCGCAAAGGATTCACGAATCACCTCCTGCCATGGCTCACCATCATTCCACCGCCTTCGCATGTCTTCAAGCACAGCCCATACATCCGGCAGGTACTTCTTTACTTCACCCAGAATAACAGACGCTTTCCACACAAACATGCCGGAATTCCAGTAATAATTACCATCATCGATCATTTTCCGGGCAGTTTCCAGATCAGGCTTTTCAATAAAACGTAAGACTGAATGAACATCGTTTTCACTATCTTCGGTCTGAATGTACCCGAAACCGGTTTCAGGACCGGATGGAACAATCCCAAAAGTGACAATACGCCCGGCCTCAGCAACCTGAACAGCTTTTTTAAGGCAACGTCTGAAAGCCTTCTTTTTTTTCACAATATGATCGGCCGGCAGTACCACTATGACCGGATCACCATCACAATCATCCTGCAACAGGGCAGCTGAAATTGCGATCGCCGGCGCAGTATTGCGCCCGCACGGCTCCAGTATCGTATTCAACCCATCCAATTCAGAAAATGCTTCGCCTGTTGCATGAGCTTCTCCAGTCACTACACACACATCTTTTTCTTCGATCATCGGGCTTAAGCGTCCGATGGTGGCACTTAACATACTATCCACGCCATTGAGATTCAGAAACTGCTTGGGCAACTGCTGGCGGGATAATGGCCACAGGCGGCTACCTGAGCCACCTGCCAATATCACTGCTTTCAATAAATTACCCATTTATAATCCTCCGAATCATTCTGATTTAACCAGGGCCTGTTCACACGTATCTGGCCGTGCCGGAACAGCTATTTTTGATGCGCTGCAAGGCATTTGCCGCAGAAATATATCCCAAACATGACCATTCAGCATTGCTCATCGTTCACCTGGATTCACCAATCGCCTATATCGGGCCATTCACGAACTGATATTCGATTTTGGAATCACCATGAACTCATATCAACCGCAACGGGTTGCAAATCTGAAATGTCACGCATCCAGCCAGTGTTTTACAAACAACGGCAATGTTATGCCTTCAGCCGGAAATTAAACAGCCGGTTTTCACCTCTATCTAAACTGAAGCATCCTCGGTTCTTTGTTTGAACCGGCGACTTACATTAATCGTGATAAACAGCCAAAGCAGACACAAGGCTATATTTGTACCGACCAATACCATGGCAGGCAAAGCCAACACAGAGACTACAATAAAAATAAGTCCTCCCTGAATCAGGTCGCCAAAACGGGTAAAAAATGTATTAATGGCCAGCATGCCCTCATATCGGGAAAACTGATCCAGCGGCAGAAACAAAATCTGTTTGGTCGTATTGGCTACTGAATAATCAATACTGTTGTCAGCTGTTTTCACAATGGCAAACCAGGCCAGTACAGGAAAGATCAGGACCGATACATACATAGCCAGATTGATCACTGCCAGACTGATCAATGCACCGCCCACACCAATGACCTGATACATCGGCCTTACGACAAAAGCCTGTAGAACCAGTGTCGCAATATTGACATATAAATAAAACGTTGCATAAAACTCGCCAATCTCGCTGCCGCTTTTTTCAGCCGTCACAAAATCGGCAAGAATAAATTCACCGGTTGAATTAATCAGATTCAGCAATACAACCGATGCAGCAATCCATCGGAGGTATGGCATATCCATGACCCGTTTTAGCCCGCCAAGCAAATGTTTGATTGATTCCCCATCGCTATCGTCGTGCTTTTTACGTAAAGCCGGGTCAGAGCCTGGAATAATCACGGCAATCAGCAGCATAACACAGGAAAGCATCATTAAGCCGAAGGTTCCCAGTTCCAGGTAAAGGACTTTAGCTATGATGGCACCGATCATGGCCCCCAGCGAACCACCAATTGCAATATATGATGTCAGCTTCTTTCCTCTTTCAACACAGTGATAATCGCTGACCATGGTCCAGAATTGTGAAATCTGCACGACCGAAAAAATTCCCAGCCAGATAAAAAACGCCACACCGATTTCTCTGCCTGTTGAACCAAGGCTGTAAAATATCATAATGTTGAATGCGAGGAATACCGTCACAAACTGGAACAACCGGTCACCACGGTATTTTCTGATCAAAGAACTGTAGAAAGGGATTAATATCAGCAGCAATGCTGCCTGGCCTGCCAGTGCAAAACTGCGTAACTCGGCACTGCCATGTTCGAGAATTAAAGATTCACGAACCGGTTTCAACAGATAGTAAGCAAGCAGAATAAGAAACAGCCTGATAGCAAAACGCATCGTCGCCTTGCCTTCAGGACTGTTCATATCCAGCCACAGATTTTTTATAAAACCGTTAAGTCGCGCCACAACAGAGATATTCCCACCTTTAGAGCTATAATGAAAGGACTATATTTTCCAGACTGACTCGCTTGTTAATTTACCTCAATAGCAGGGGTGAAAGACAATCAATACCATGATTACCTTTCGCCTCATCTAACCTCAGCATTATTTACTGACGGGGACACTCCATAATCGAGATTCAGGCGATGAACAGGCAATGAACCGGTAAATCCTTCCGGCATCCAGGTGGAAATCTCTCACAGTCAATGTATTTGATTTCTTGTTTACTTCCGTTTTCAATGGCTTCCAGTTTTTTCCTGTATGCACCCACAAGTTAACTGCATGTTCGTTTTTTATGCCACCCAATTCATTCTTTTGTGAATTCTCATCAAAATATTCAAGGCTCACATCGGCTTTGACGTTGAGGGAAGGAATTCTTGTAAACAGCATCCATGATCTCTGAATACACTGTTCAGGATTGGCACCTTCAAATGTGTACATCGGCGGTTTGAACCCTTCCGCCTCAGCCTGAAAGTCGGCAATGGCGAACTTCGATTTAAAATCAAGCCGTGCCAAAAAATAGCCAAAGCCCGGGTCATAGACAATCAGCGAGCGTTCAGGATATGCCGTAGCAGCTCTGCCGGTAAACGGTTTCTCAAGTAACTTGGCCATGAATTCGTGCTCATCCAGGCCTTTTTTCGGTTCCCCGACCGGTTCGATGATACGCTGGGCTTCTGCATGCAGTGCCGGATCAATAGCTTCAAGCCTGGCAACATCTTCCGGATAGATATCCTTGCCTTGTGTATATGCCACATATTCCTTCATCTGCATGGTATTTTCATATTTCCATTCAAACGAACCAAACAAGTTGGATTCAAGATAAAATGGCCGCGCAATGCCGTAGTGAGCGACTGCATCATATTGTTCGATAAATGATTGCGGCGAACGTTTACCGTATTTCTGTCTCGCCTGACCGGCTTCAAGCGTTCGAGCCAGATTCTGAACACGTGCATTCATCACTGTCGGTGAGAACCAGCCAAAGGTCTTTTCCGGCCCGTTTTTCTCTTTTCCGATAAAATGTTTCAGTTGTGTATAAAATTTTGCTTTCAGCTTCTTATTCATCAATGCCTTGGCTTTCAGCGGGTTAAAAACACCCAGATCCGGTGTATAATAATATTGAAACCGCTCATTAAATATCGTTTCGGGAAATTTAACAAACGGATCAAATGTTTGCCCGAATGTCAAATCATAATCCCACGGGATCACCTTCCATTTTCCGGTTTTACCTGATCTGATCAAAAAGTAGTTTTTGTTATAGGTATCTCCCTGACTGACCAGCGTATTGGCTGTAATCCAGTTGACCAGTGAATCACCTTCAAAGTTTTCCGCAATAAACTGATCGAATTGATCAACAGGCGTTTCCTTGATTTTTTTGGCCAGCGCTTTAAGGCTGGAATAATCAGTATTCCGCGGCGAAAATTTCATCCAGCAGTGTTCGATATCAGATTTGTTCCGGAAATCCCCGCAGTAATATGAATCGTCAGGCTGATAAAGCTCACTGGCTGCATTATACCCGCGCTTCTCCATAAAGTGTTTGCCAGTCCACTCAATGTATAGAAAATAACCTATAAATTCTCCATTGATATGTAGCCGGATATAATGGGTATCAGGAACCATCATTCCCATATCCCGCATCAACTCCCATGCCATCCACTCCCGCATCAACGAACCGTCTGAAGCCATCGAACGCATGGATATTTTTTTATACCCTTGCCATTTTTTACCCTTGAACTTCAAAATAATTGATTTTTTTCTGAGTGCACGTGTTGAGCTTCCGAACGATTTGATTCTGCCTCTAAATTTCTGCCCGCCAATTTCAAACCGGGCTGCGAAACTTGATTTATCGTTCGGGTCTTTCATGAATAACACCACGGCATCGGTCCGATTCATTGAAACATTGATATCTTCGACCACTACTTTTTTCTGGGCATTGGCAAGAGCTTCCTGAGAATATGCAAAATGAGACTCTTCAAATGTCAGATCAGCTGCAGATTGTGCCAGCCCGGGTAAAACCAACAGTGTACATACCCATATTGCTACATGCGTTATTTTATTATTTAACATAACCACCTCAGTCCCAAGTGTAAGTCACTGCCAAATCTCCATACCAGCTGGCACTGACATTTCTACCCCATACAGTGTTGCCAACAGTCGTGGAAACTGTCCACTGTTTTGATAATCTGTGTGAGTACTTGGCATATAAAGTCAACTCATCATAATCGTTGGAAAATCTGGGGAATCCGAGCCCCCCCGGGCGTGCAGGCAAAAATTCCCGTGTTCCATCACGAAGTGAATACCTCAATGTGCTACCAAGAACAATTCGGTTGATGCCTTTTCTATCCATGCGCCAGGACCATTTCAGATAAGTCTTTGTTTGTGTAGCAGGGGCACCAAACCAGTAAATTAAGCCTGTGCCCACCTCCCAGTAGGAAGGCATGCTGGCTTCCCAACCTGTATTCTGGGTTGACCAGTTCACCCCGCCCCAGATGCCAAAACGGCCGAAACCCAGCCGGTTTACTCTCTTATTATCATAACCTGTCGGGATAATAGCAGACAATTCCCATGTTCTTCCATTCCTGAACTTATTCAGTCTGCCGCGAATACCCACTTCGATATCACCAACACCGGTCACTTTAACTCGTCCGGCACAGTTCTGGTTAGCGAGGCCGCCATTAACAAACAAATTGTAATAGTATGAATAACCATATGTATAGGAATGGTGCCAATAATAGTCCCGCGAAGTACAACCCTGCGGCACACGATGCCTGAACCGGTTAAACGTGTCTTTTGCGGTCGCATATTGAATACCTGTCGTATACCTGTTCTGCCCTTCAGAGAGCATAAAGGCGGTACTTGCCATGGATGTTGCCGTATTAACAAGCAACAGACCGCCCGCAAAAAACAGTAAAGCTACCACTTGACTGAATCGATGTATCATTTTCACACTCCCCTTCCCCATGATTTAATTTCTCCAATATTGTCTTATCATGATTTCAGCCGGTTTATTTTGCACCGTATAGTCCAGATCATGTGCACCACCGGCATACGGATCGCTGTACCAGCTCCAGAAAAAAACACCATCCACATATCTGGTTCGATTGATTACATTGAGCCAGGCAGCCACTGCACCTGTTTGCATCGTTAAATCCACCCTGTCTCGTTTTTTGTGTAACGATTTCCACTCCCATGGCATGGATGAATAACCTTCTGCAGATGGCATGCCAATTTCAAGCAACCAGACAGTTCTTGTTCTTTGATTTTTGATGGCCTGACCGAGTTTATATATACTGTGTTCGACATGAGTAAGCATCTCATCATATTCACCCATATCTCCCAATTCCGGATACAATGAAACCCCGATCACATCCAGTTTGTACCAGTATGGAAAGTTCTCCACGCCATCCACATTGTGGGCCGCATAAGTCAGTTTCCCTCTAAACTCCCGGCGCAACTGTGCGATCAATTCCAGCCACGGTAAATCCCTGGCAATCCCTTTAAGTTCTGTTCCAATAACAAACGCCTCCACCCCGAGCCTTTGGGATAACCTGGCGTACTGAAGCAGATGGGCAGAATAATTTTTAAACCAGCGTTGCATTTGGTCCGAATTGCTGAATGATATTGCCCCTGCCCATGACCCCCGCACCAGTATCTGTGGTTTAACCACCACTTTCAACCCCAGTTGGTGTGCAGTTTCAATAGCGGCGATTAACTGCCCCGTTGTGACATTATTAGCGACACGAATATCTGTAGAATTCGGCCCGTTCTGTTTTAAAAACACAACCACAGCCACCGAATTAGCCCCTACAGCGACCATATTCAACAATGACTGCCTTGCAGCCGGGTTATTCCATGCAACTTTCGAGGTTTGCAATGCGTTAAACCCTCGCCACTTTCCTCCCTTTTTAAATACCGCTCGAGATGGCGAGTGATTTACCGGCTGGTGTCTTGTTACGCTCTCTTGTAAGACCGGTCTTATCTGATCCGATGAAGATACAGGCCCCTCAATCTTGCCCGAACATCCGCCGATGGTAATCAGTACCCCTAAAAGAAATACCAGTTGTGGCATCAAATCTTCCTGTAAACTCGCCAAATATTATCCGAATAAACCAGCTTGTAGCCTTTGAGACCATCTTTATACATCTTCGGATAACGTTGACTGATTTGATCCTTTTTACCAATAGCAGAATCCGGATCAGGAATTACAATCTGGTCAATCACGGGATATGCATGATCCAGAGCAATTTTAAACCGGCTGGTGTATGAAAGAAACATGCCTTCAGCATCACCGCGCGCAACCAGAGCTTTATAACCGCTACGCTCGTCGATCAGTGTGTCGCGGCGATTCTCACTCAACCAGCGCCCGAGTCGTAGTGAACCATCTGTGTCCTCGACCAAAACGCGTTCTGTTTTGAATGAATCAACCCAGTTTTTCATGGCAGGATTAGCAGTTTCCAAGAACATCCACCATCCTCCGGCAAGACTTACAACAAGAAAACCGACGACACTCCAATACACACGCTTGCGCGCAATCTCAATAAATGTGATTTCCGCCATGATCGCGGCATTGATCAGCACGAGAATCTCCATCGGGTGAGTCAGATAGTACTGATCGGTTGCCAGAGCAATCGCCAGAACCGGATGAACGAACAACACAAAACTTGCCTTAAAGCGGGAACCCTCATTCCAGGTACTCAGCAAAAAGTAGATAATAATCGGATAGGCAATCAACGCGTAGCCAAATGAAGCGATCAAAGCCTGGAAAAACCTTCCGCCGTACTCAACCAGCCACGGATATTTATACAATTCCATATATCCACCCAGATAGGATGAATTGGGGTCCGTAATAAAATGAAGAAAACTGCCTTCAAAAACCCAGTTAAGCCATGCCCATGAAAATACAGAGAAGAAGAATGGCACCGACAAAATAAAGTAGATACTGACCGGCGAAGCCATCATCAATCGCCTTGGTGCAATCACGGCAAGCATGGGCAGCAATGCAACGAACAGGAACACCGCGGTACCGTCAACAAAAAAGAAGACCGCCAGAATAATACCAAGAGAAATATATGAACGAACATCATGCTCGGCAATCATGCTCTGACAGGCATGATACAATAGATAAAACATCACCATACTCATGGCCAGCTGACTTCCGTTTGTACCTCCCCATAAAAAAGCGGGGTGTAAGACCAGCAGAAATACCAGCAACAACCGTTTGAATGCATTCACCTCCGCCTGACGAATATGATAGAGGAAAATACCGAGCAGAAGACAAACAAACATAACCGATACAAAATATGGTGCTGCACCAAATGACATACCGGGCAAATAATAGAATGGAACCAGGGAATACAGTGGTAAATGCGGATAAAGCAGGCTTAAATTTTCCAGCCTGATTTCTTCGGATCCGAGTACACCCAGAACTTTTGCCCAGCGGACCATGGCTTCATCATACATAAAACCGTGAGACAACAACCACGATGTCAAAGCTGCCAAAGCGATCACCGTCATGGTTACAATAATAAGGTTTTCCTGATTTCTGACGTTTAACAGATAGCCTTTCATCTGTTTTCACCTGCCGTCTTTGGCTCCAGGGAAACATCACTCACTTCACTTGTGGTCGCAAAGCTGGTCAGACCATGATGTGTCTTCTCCCAATAGAATGGATTGAAAATCAATTGCCACAACCCTTTGAAAGCGGCCCATGACATGAGCATCCAATAAGCCGGAACCGTTACAGCCCATGGCATTAAGGTATAATAATGGCGTTTAAAACCGCTCAGAAGGAACAAATGAACTAGAAAAGCATTGCCCAGCAGCAGATTAACCAGATTGATATACAACAACGCCGCCGGATATATCGCATCAAACATGGCGGTCTGGGTAACCAGCCAGATCACAAACAGCAACACCAGAAACGGCATCACCAATACGCTGATAATGGTTCCACCGATAAAGAACTGGAAGCCCCAGAACCCGACATGCCCCAGTGTCTTGTAAAAACGCAATGGCCTGCGCATATGCACAAGATAGGTCTGCATATACCCTTTCAGCCAGCGGGAACGCTGCCTGATCCAGTTGTGCAAATCTTTATTAGCCTCTTCGTAGGTTGTCGAATTCACGACGCCTACGCGGTACTCTTTCTGTGTCAGTCGAACACCAAGATCTGCATCTTCGGTTACATTATAGGGATCCCACCCCTGTAGCTCTCTAAGTACATCCATTTTAAAATGATTGGATGTGCCTCCCAGAGGGATTGGAATCTTCAGTGCATCCAGAGCAGGAAGGTAAAAGTCAAACCAGAGGGAATACTCCATGGTAAACATTCGGGTTAACCAATTCTCGGTTGCATTGAAATAATTCAAGCGAGCCTGAATAACTGCAGTGTTCGATGGTGCCTTTCTGAAGGCCAGCACAACTTTCTTCAACTGGTCCGCTTCCGGCGCATCTTCGCCGTCATAAATCGTAACGAGCTCACCTCTTGCAAAGTTTAACGCATAGTTGCACGCCTTGGGCTTGGTTTTCGGCAATGAATCCGGAACCTTGATGATTTCAAAAATACCTTCGAGACCCAGAGATTTTGCTGTCTCAATCGTTTCAGCATCATCTTCTTCAAGGATAATCTTGATATCGAGCTTGGACATCGGATAATCCAGATTTCTGAGCGCTTCGGCCAAGTGCGGCATGGATTCCGATTCCTTGTACATTGGAACAAGGATTGTATACGTCGGCAAATCAGCATCACGGACAGCCTCTACTTCGGCATCCGTGACCAGATTATCAAATCTTTTATCTCCACCGATCCATGTAAACAACACACGTAAACCAAAGTTGAGAATCATAAATACTGAAATAAACACATTAATTGCAATCAATGTTGGAATCGGCCACATTGCTAAAGCAGCCAGTGTAAGTGTCATCACTATAAAGACAAAAACCAGTTGCCCCATGCTGAACACCTGACTCGCTGAGTACTGTGGCTGATCATTTCTCAGTTCATGAACTGATTTCTCGCTGAAAAATGCATCTCCGTAATTCTGTAACGTCCAGACAATATCAAATTTTGAGGTCACCACAAAGTCAACAGGACCATCAACTACTTTCTCGATTTCCCGCATCACCTTGCCATTAAGATCAGCCACTGCCACCCTGGTCAAGCCACCTTCCTGACGCCATGGAATAAACAGGTTCTCAGAATATATATGATAGTATTCCTGACGAACAAGTGCCTTGTCAGGAGGCTCATCCATCAAATTTACGAAAGGCTTGCCAAAATGATCGGCCAGTACTTTATAGAACTGGTATGGGCGCACCCAACCCTTGGAAATAATGATATCCCCCAGACGGGTTCCCCATTGTTTCTGAATAGTAATGGCTTCTTCAAGTCTGGCCTCGGTGATCAAACCGTTTTGAACCAGCAGATCACCAATGCGACCCTTCCTGAAATGATCTGTCAGCGCATCATAGAATTCCAGCGCTGTAATCCAGCCCCTGGCCAGCACGACTTCCCCAACCCGCAGGCCTTGCTCTTTCTGCAAGGAAAGAGCTTCGGCCAACTGGTCTTCGGTAATCAGCTTCTTTTCCAGCAAGCATTCACCGATCCTGCGAGGTTGTGATGTCTCCATCTGAGTCATAATCGTCCGAACCTTTATTTCTTCGGAAGCTTAATATCGTCATCCTCGGTATTGATGTTGGTGTGATGCATACGCTGGGAATGAAGATCCTCTGCTGTCGGCATCTCAACATCATGGTCATCACCCGGTCCCTGACGGCGGGAAATACGGAAGATATACACAATAAACAGGCTCAGCAGGAACCACAACAAGCCCAGCAGCCAGAAACGGTATTCGCCCATGACAGCAAACCAGTCTTTCGTATCCGGATAATAGACCTCAGCCAAAGTAGGCTGTTTACTGTCAATACTCAGCAGGACACCATGCGCATCAATAAATGCCACATCGCCTTCAATCAAACGCAATTTCTTGTCAAATTCATGTTTGACCAGTTCGGATGGAATCACCAGCAATCCATACGATGATGATGCCTTGGCAATCTGTGCAACAGTAATCTTCGGTAAAATGTTCACGCTGAAGAATGTTTTGCCATCCTTGTCCCTGATCTCAACCGGCCCCTTGTGCATACTTACTGGCGCATCAAGGTTATCCAGATTGAAATTACCAAAAGCCACAAATGGAGTATCGGGATTCAGGGCATCAGCCTCTTTCACAAAATGGATTCTGGAATAATCCATAACAATCGGAAGGTCGGTCGTCACCCGTGAAATCAACTGCAACGCATTCTCCGGATCATGCAGATACTTCCCGGCAATGAATGTATCAAAACCGGAAGAGAAATACTGTGCCAGACCAGAGAATTTCGCCGGGGCTTCATCTGTTTTCTTCACAATAATCGATGTGTCCGGAGTAATTTGCACAAAATCTGTTGGAAGAACACCGAAGCAGTCTCCTGACACAATATCATGCTGCACGACGAAACGAAGGTTGTTGTACTGCTGCTGATAATCAACGGGCAGGGGCACAGAATAATCATGTTTCAAGCCGTCATTCTCCAGCCGTTTCGAGAATACCATCACATCATTCAGGAATACATACAGTTCGTAATTCGGATCTGCCTCCCAACGGACCGGTGCAATAATATTCAGGTGCAGCATATCCAGCCTCGTGCCTGATGGCAGGTCCTGAGGTGACAGCGTAGTACTCCAGGTGGTTTCATTGCCAATATAATGAGGTTCGGTATTCAGCTGATACAGCGGCAATGAATAATGTTCACTATCGGACCCCTTGGGCAATGTCCTCATGGAATATAAACGGTCCGGTTTATTGAGATCATAATGACGGCCCGCAGCAAGCAATTCCCATCGTCCCTCAATCAAATACAAAGGCTGCACATCGTAAGGCTCTGAAACCGCGATAGAAGCCACATTGCCTGATCTGATCAGATTCAGATTATCTGCAGGAGTGCGGAACACATCACCACTCTTAAGCTCAACAAAACCCTTACGTAAACGTTTGCCCTGCTCGTTCAGCACCTTAATAATGTCCGCCTTTGGAGCCACAACCACATCACCAATAACCGGCAGGCGTTTAATTACAATATTCTTGCCGGCATTGGTTAATAATTCCATGACCGCCATGGCAGCAGAGAACTGGGACGCATCCAGATCACCTGGCGGCAACGAGACAACCACCTTCGAAGGCAACATACGCCACGCATCCCGAATAGACTTATCAATTGAACTGTAGGTGATATCCATAGCCGTGGTCGGAAGAATATGGAGGAATCCACCACCGGAGCGAATATCCAGACAGCGATTTTTATCGACCAGAGTGCCGGCTTCAATACTCACCTTGACCATACCATCCCGGAACATGGATGACGGCAACACCACTGCATTTTCATGCACCATATTGTCTGCCTTGACTGTAATCTGGGTCAGGGGAATATCATTGACATAGATTCTTATATTGGACAGCGAAAACAGCATTTCCGAAGCACGGTATGACAACCGGAATACCCCGCCCCTGACGCTTGAATCCATCGGCGTCTTAAAATAGAAGTCCTGCACATGGCCGCTCTGGGAGCCTTTAAATACATGTCCCTTCTTGAACCCCATATCAGCAAGCGTAATGGTTCGGATTGGCCCCAAAGCACTCAGCGTTTTTCTGGCCGATGCAGGAGAGATTGCAGACCGACTCCGAGCCTTCCACTTTGAAGCCCTAATATCTTTTTCCCTGATCCAGCCCTGAACATGCGATGTCCTCTCAGTCACCAGCACCCAGCCGGCATGCCGCTCCATTTCGATCAACTTCATTTTCGAGTCAACATTCATTACTTTTGAAGATGCCTCGTTTGGACTGGCATAGATAACAGCCTGTTTCCCGGACACTGTCAGTGTATCACCGATTTTAGCTTCAGCCTGCAAACCAAACAGCAAAACCGCCACTGTCAAACAGATGGTTTTTGCCATGAAATAATTAAATTT
>CAZWWF010000007.1:17953-21011 GCA_964636805.1 uncultured Zetaproteobacteria bacterium | reverse complement strand
CCCAGATTCCAGCGATCACCGGCAATACCGGCTGCCATGCCGATGGCGAAGGAGCCGGCATACCAGAGAGGATCAAGCAGGGACGGGCGTTCATCCAGTTCTTCCAGACGATTGCGGCACCAATTCAGATGATCGGCTTCTTCAATAGAGGCATATTTCAGCTTATCGGCCAGTTTCGGGTCGCGAGCAGTCAGGCTTTGCCCCTGATATAGAGCTTGTGCGGCCATTTCACCGGCATGATTCACGCGCATCAGTCCTGCCGCCAGTCTCTTCTGATCAAGACTCATGGTTGGGGACTCAGTGTCTTCATTCGTGCTCGCAGGCGGGTAGGGACGCGAACTGACCTGTTTGCAAAAAATGTTATTCAGAGCCCGATCCATTTCTTCAATGATTCGGTCTGGGAAGGTGTATGTGCGGAACGATTTATCTATCATCGGTTAATCATAAAATGCTATTCCCATAGTGCAATAGCGGATTAGTTCTTCGGATTAATTCCTCCAAACCCTTTATTTTCAATGCATTTGGATTGTATCCACAGAAGCTGTGGATAACCTTGTGTATAAAATCACGCTATGGGCTTTGTTTGTTACATTACTGTGACACGCATGTGACATGCATAAAATTTATGCACGAAATATAATGCTATAAAAACAATAAGTTATGAAAGAATAATTAAGCAGTGGGGAAGGTTATCAGAATTTTTTCGTGAATTTGTTTTCCGCAGGGGCACGAGTGGATAAAATGCTTATGGAAACAGTTTTTTGACACTTCGGGCGGCTTTTTCACCACGCTGAACGGCAAATTCAATCGTAGCAGGCAATTCTCCGGGCACAGGTGCTTCAGATGCGTCCACAATGTTCCTCATCACTGTTTTGGGGGAACCGGGGCGCACCAGCACTGTGGCACGTTTTTCGCATACAATGCGGGAGTGTGTCGGCCCCTGGTCGGTTCCACAGAGCTGTGCCAGCTCATGACTGATCTGATCGACCAGTTGATGACTATCGGTATTATTTTCCTCCACTGCACTGATCACGGCACACAGATGCCGAACATCGGGATTGGTCTGTCCCATTTGGGCCGATACATCAAAAAACCACTGCCCCAGGGTACCAATGCCACCGACAAATGGATCCGGCAGGCCCGGATGGTTCTTATACCAGAGATGTACATTGGTAATCGCACGTGTTTCGCATGCTGTATTCTCGCCCAACAGGCGATTGCTTGCATAGGCCGGCAGAGCAATCACAGCTGCATCAAATGCTTCACCATCCATGATGATGCCATTTCCCCCGTCTTGAAGCGAATGCACGAGGTGGCTGGTGTGGATGGTCACACCCATGCGCTTGGCTGCTGTTACCAGCGGGTTAATCAGAGCCTGCTGTAACGGCGCATTGAACCAGCCAAGCCGGGCAGTTTTTTTCGAGGCAAAGCTTTCAGACAATACACGTGCAAAGGTACTGGAATCGGCTGTTCGGATGGATTCATTCATGGCTCCCAGACAAATCGGTTCGATCATGTCCCGAACCAGTTCGGCAGGGATATCATAATGCTTTAACAGGGTGGCAACGCTATGGCCAGCGCATGTATTGTTGTTTATCGCATGATTTAATCGCAACATCGCCAGAGCGGAACGCCAGCTGTGCCCCGGCATGGATTTTACAGATAACAACAGTGCAAGCGGGAATGGTAATTTACCGGAAGGGTTCAGGCTGAAGTATTGCCGCTGTTTTTCCCATAATGTCAGTTTCAGTGACGACTGCCATGTCACATGACCAGATGCCTGACAGTCATCGAGCAGCCTCTCCGTGGCCAGATAGGCTCCGTTGAGCAGATGGGGGCCGTTGTCGCACCATTCCCCTGATTTTTTATCGATAAACGAGCGGGTGCGTCCTCCGGGTTGTGGGGCAGCCTCGAACACCTCGACTTCAAAGCCATTTTTCGAAAGTCGTAACGCGCCAGTCAGTCCGCAGACACCGCCGCCGATGATTGCGATGCGTTTTTGATCTACATTCTGAATGTCAGAATTCCAGCTTCAGCGGCAGGTTTTTCTTCACTGCCTTTTGTTCATAGCGCCATGCTCGCCAGGCAATCCAGATCTTCTTCAATGGAAGCATGTGAACAGGATGTTCCCATACATTGAATTCCACCGATCTTAATTGTTGTAAATAGGCATAATAAATCGCCCCCATGACAATCGACGGTCTGAGGCTTTCACGATCTTCATCAGCCAGGCTAGCCAAGGCCTGCCTGTAGGATGTCTCGGCTTTGTCGGCATATTCACCCAGTAATTGCTGCATACTATGGCTGAACTTGCCATTCTTGAATGCCTGATCCGCTATTTTATACCGAATCCTGTCTTCCTGTGGCAAATAGATACGGCCTATACGGGCATCTTCGGCAATATCCCGCAGAATATTGGTCAGTTGCAGCGCTTCACCCAATGATGTGGCGAAATTACGGGCTGTCCGATGACGATAGCCGAAAATTTCGATACTCAATAGTCCGACCACGCCAGCAACACGGTAGATATACAGTGACAGATCAGACGATTTCAGTATCGGTTTATGCATGACGTCCATCAGCATGCCATCGAGGATCTCCACCAACAGTTCTTCATCGATCGAAAAGTGCTCTTTGGCCCAGAATAATTCTCTGCCAACCGGATGTTGTGGTTTCCCTGCAAAGGCACGACTCACCTCTTCGCGCCAGAATGCCAGTTTATGCAGCGCTACTTCCTGTTCCCTGATTTCATCGGCGACATCATCGACTTCCCGACAGAAGGCATAGAGCGCCATTATGGCCCGTCGCTGGTCTTCGGGCAGAAACAGGAAAGCATAAAAGAACGATGAGCCGGAGCCACGGGTTTTATCGCGACAATACTGTTGAGGATTCATTGTGGTTTTACCTTGGGAGGAAACAGAACATCTTTTAGAACTGGCAGGATCAAACGTTTCCATTCGGATTTACTTAATGTGGCGCGCTGGATCAATGGTTGCTCCAACTGTTCGATTTTACTCAACATATACCGACCACCGTGCAATGTGGCGGCAATTTGCAA
>CAZWWF010000007.1:0-17853 GCA_964636805.1 uncultured Zetaproteobacteria bacterium | reverse complement strand
GTTCGATTTTACTCAACATATACCGACCACCGTGCAATGTGGCGGCAATTTGCAAGCGTAACCGAAACGGGAGCATGCCCAGCAGGGGGGTGCCCTCATCAAGCATGCTGCGGGTGATTTCAATGGCTTTTGTCAGTACGGGGCGAAATGCCTCGGAATCAATATCACCGTCCAATAGTTGTTGTCCTGTCAGGTTACTTTCGTCCAGCCAGTTCTCCGGCATATAACAGCGGCCGTTCGGCACATCGATACTCAAATCCTGCCAGAAATTAATCAGTTGCAGCGCCGAACATATTTTATCCGAACAATGAACAGCTTCAGCATGGTTGATTCCGTGCAGTTGCAGCATTAATCGACCTACCGGATTGGCTGAATGTTTGCAATAAAAGAGTAGCTCATCCAGCGTGGCATAAGCATGGATACTGACATCCATGCGAAAGGCGATGAGTAAATTATCCAGTTCATCAATATCAAGTTCATGGGTTCGAATGGCATCGCCAAGCGCCCTGAACACCTGATGATCGATAGCATTATCCTGTTCGCAGCGCTCCAGCAGGGTTTCCCAGGCATCGAGCTGCTTGAGTCTGGTTTCCGGCGTGGCATCACCCTCGTCGGCCAGATCATCGGCATGGCGGGCAAAGGCGTAAATGGCAGCCACAGCAGGGCGTAGTCGGGCGGCCAACAGCTTTGAAGCAGTCGGAAAGTTTTCATAATGATTTTGTGCGATATCCAGACAATGTTGATAAGCCTGCGTCAATTCCATTGGCTGGCCGGTTAGGGCTTGCATGGCGGCATGGTGGCGGTGCAGCATGGTTTCCGCAAGTTGAAGATGACACCTGAAATGTAATTTGTGCAAAGCTGAGCAAAGAAAGAAGGGGAGGGGATTGTGGCAGGCTTGAAACAGGGAGATGGAAAACGCGTGGTCGTGATCGGCGGCGGCATCATCGGCTGTTTGACAGCACTGTATCTGCATCGGCTCGGAGCCAGTCCCGTCATACTGGAAAAGGGCAAGACCGGCCGCGAGGCATCGTGGGCCGGAGCAGGGATACTCTGTCCGATTCACCCGTGGCTCTATCCGGATAGTTTTACTCATCTGATTGAAGAGAGTCTGGCGTTCTATCCGGCGCTTAGTGAGATGTTGCTGGAGCTGAGCGGCATTTCCGTGCAGTGGCGTACCACCGGGCTGTTGATACCGTTTTTTGAGGATGACCGGATTCATCATCGCAATGATGCACTGGCCTGGTCGGAGCGATTCGGCTGGCCGGTTGAGGCCCTGGATGCAGCACAAACACAGGCACATGAACCGACCATCAGCGAGCGGGTGCAGGGCGCGCTATTGTGGCCGGAGGTGGGGCAGGTGCGTAATCCACGTCTGCTGGCGGCTGTGCGCAGGGCACTGGAAATTTGTAGCGTGGTTGTGCAAGAGCAGGCCGAAGTGGTTGCTCTGGAAAAACATGCTGACGGTGCAATTTGCGGTGTGCGTCTGGCCGGTGGAGAAAGCATTGCTGCCGATGCCGTGCTGCTGGCGGCCGGCAGCTGGAGTGGCGAACTGGCGCAACAGATCGGTGTGATATTGCCGGTGGAACCGGTGAAAGGTCAGATCGTGCTGCTGAAAGATGAGCCGGGACGGGTCAACCATATTATCAAGCATGACGATGCCTATATGGTGCCCCGCGTGGATGGTCATATTCTGGTCGGCGCCAGCATGGAACGGGTAGGTTTCCAGACCGGTACCACGGATGAAGTGATTGGCCGGTTGCTGGAGGCTGCCTATCGCATCACGCCGGGACTGAAGAATGCGCAGATTGTGCAGCAGTGGATGGGCTTTCGTCCGGGCAGCCCGGATGGCATGCCGTATCTCGGGCCAGTTGAAGGCCATCCGGGTTTATGGGTGGCTTCCGGCCATTACCGAAACGGTGTTGCTCTGGCACCAAGTACAGCAAATCTTATGAGTCGCTGGATTATGGGGGAAGCACCAGAACTGGATGTGGAGGATTTCCGCGTTAACAGACCAGTGATAGAGAAAGAGAAGGTTGGTTTTCCCGTATAAAGGAAAAACCGTTAGCTGCGAATTATACGAGATTATACAAAAGGCACGCATCTAATCCGTAGATATACGTTTGCCGTTAAATAACCTTCGAGAAACTGGTCCCTTCTTTTTTCTTTTGCAAATATTCATCGAAGACCATAGCGATATTACGAATCAGCAGTCGTCCGGCCGGCAGTACGGTCAAACCATCGTCTCGCAATTCGACCAGATGATCGGCTTCCATTTCCTTTAAATCGGCCAAACCATCGGAAAAATGTTCCCTGAACACAATACCGAAGTCTGTCTCAAATTGACTGTACTCAAGGGCAAAATCGCACATCAGGCGCATGATTACCTGACGCCGTAAATGATCTTCTTCTGACAATATATAGCCTCGGAATACAGGGAACTCTCCCTGTTCAACAGCTTCAGTATAGGCATCCATTTCTTTTCTGTTCTGAAAGAAACCACCACCGACATAACCGATAGAGGTGACCCCCAGACCAATCAGATCACAGTCTGCCTGCGTGCTGTATCCCTGAAAGTTTCTGTATAACTTGCCTTGTTGCTGGGCAATGGTCAGCTCATCTTCCGGTTTGGCAAAATGATCCATGCCGATAAACACATAACCGGCATCCAGCAGTTTATTGATGCTGTGTTCCAGAATATTGAGCTTCTCCTGCGCAGAGGGAAGTGATGCCTCATTAATTCGGCGCTGTGGCATAAACATGTGGGGCAGGTGGGCATAGTTGAACAGGGCAATGCGATCAGGACTGAATTCGATGATCGTATCAAGTGTCGTATCGAACGTTTCCACCGTCTGATGCGGCAGACCGTACATCAAATCAATATTCATCGATTCGAAGCCGTGGGCTCTGGCTTCATTCAATACACGCAGTGTTTCGTCTTTACCCTGGATGCGATTAACTGCCTTCTGCACAATCGGATCGAAATCCTGTACGCCCATGCTCATCCGGTTCAGGCCAATTTCCTGCAACACTCGCACGGTATCTTCATCACACTCGCGCGGATCAATCTCGATGCTGAACTCACCATCATCTTTGGCGACAAAATGAAAACGTTCACGCAATTTGGCCATGATCGTTCGCATCTGATCATTATTCATAAATGTCGGAGTACCACCGCCAAAATGCAGCTGTGTAACAAGTCGTTTCGTATCACCCATGGTATCGGCAACGTGATCAATTTCCTTGAGAAGCAACTCAAGATAGGGCGTTGCACGATCATACTGTTTGGTAACGATCTTGTTGCAACCGCAGTAATAGCAAACCGTGTTACAGAACGGGATATGAATATACAATGATAGCGGCGCATCATCCGTTGCTACGCGTTTTAAAGTTGCAGCATAATCATCTGCTCCGATACCGGCATGGAACATCGGTGCGGTAGGGTAGGAGGTGTAGCGTGGACCGGCCTTGTCGTATTTCTTAATGATTTCCAAGTCAAAAAGATCAGCGCCCCCCAATCGGGAGGCGCTGCTAGCAGGATGGTTCAGCATGATCAGATGCTCTTCCTCATATATGCGATGATATCCTGAATCTCGTCGGATGATAGTTTTTCCACTTTCTTACCTGCGCGATCTACATGACGACCATGCCGGATGCGCAAGTCGAGCAAACGATCATCCAAATCAGCAATTGTACGTTTTGCTGCAGCATTACCTATCAGCTTAATAGCTCCTGGGCTGGCATGGCAGGTACTGCAGTTTTTGGCGAACAGTTTTTTACCATTGGCAGGACTAGCCATATAACGCAGCGAGTACACATAATTAGCTATATCGGCAATATCCGTGTTGCTCAACTGATGCCGTTTACTCGTCATCAGCGTACCGGGGCGGCCATAACGCATAGTATGCACAATCTGGGTCAGATTAAGCTTGGTATACACAAGGTTTTTAGCACCTACACCTGTTTTTGCACGGCCATCCATGCCGTGACACTTGGAACAGACTTGTATGAAACGTTTTTTACCATTGGCCAAGTTGGGTTTGTAATCAAAGGTCTGGATATAATCAATAATTTCTTCAATTTGCAGTGCATCCAGCGCGTATTTCTTCGGCGTCATTGCCGTACCCTTGACGCCGTAAGTAATAATGCGGCGCATTTCATCACGGCTGATCAGCTTGGCAATCGCTCTGTGGTTGCGCGCCGGGAATGGCTTGAGACTTTTACCATATTCGGATACCTCGCCAGTTGCGCCATGACATTTGGCGCAATTGGCTTGGTAGAGAGCCTTTCCATCCATGGTATCGGCTGCAGATGCAGCCATGGGTAATATTGCCAGGGCGGCTAATGCCCCGATCCATTGTTTGATTCGCATAGACTCTCCTTCCCCGTTTGTGTGATGCCCTAACTATTTACCAGAATTTTACTTAGCGCAAGGGTTGTTAGCGCAGGGATTGGCTGCAGCCTGTTTACTCTGAATAAATACAACCATTGCATCAATTTCTTCGCTGGTCAATTTCTTGCCAAACTTCGGCATCATTTTACGGCCATCAGTAATCGTTGCTTTCAATACAGCGGGGTCTTTATTCATATCCTTGAATGCCGGTCCGACTTTTTTCTTGTCGAACTTGTGGCACATCTTACATTTGGATCCGTAGATCTTCTCGGCATTCACTTCTGCCATTGCAATCTGTGAAGTCAATCCAAAGCATGCAGCAGCCGCTAATATCAGGTATGTTTTTTTCATATTACTCTCCTTTGATGTGCCCCTTTTTTTATATCATGGAGCAATGATAACCTATGTTTGAATCATATCCGGGTGGAATGATTACACGCAGGGGAAAACGCTTACACCTGGTTACATCTCAATCGGTATTGCCTTAGGCTTATAGAACCACATCTGATACAGGCTGGTGAGCACTTGGCCACCGAATGAAATACCCATCAAAGCGCCATTGGCCACAACGACATAAGCAAAGCCGGGATATACCTTGGTAATAAACCACGACATGATATCAACAAGCAGAAACAGGAATGGGATCGCGACAGTAATACGTTTAACCCATACGGGCATTTCACATAATATAAAAATACGTCCGACAAAGAACAGAATAAAGGCGATTCCGAACAGGTGAATATGCGACACGCGCACCAACGCAGGAATTGTAGCTCCGGTATCGGTTTCAGTCAGTTTAACGACATTGGCGTAGGAGGTGAAGTGGGGGATGGGCAAACCACTTGCGGCAGAATGACACATAATACAGTTATTCTGCAGGATTGGATTCACTTTTTCATTAAACTCATCTTCAGGAGCGCCATGGCTAATCCAATCCAGAATAGTTTGTTTGGCGGCCTTGTTGGGTAAATTGGGCTCCATCGGGCCATTGATTGCCGCACCGAGCCGTGTCTGGTTATGACTGCCATGATAAGCGAGCATCACATCTTTGACTGATAGCCCCGGTTCCCCATCACGACCCTGATGCGTATAATAAAGGTTGAGCAGGGCGAACAGGTAAGCAATGCCAATGGTGATAAGGAACATTGTGTCCAGGACCTTTTCACTGACAGAAGCATCATGAAATCGTTTATATTTGGGCATGGAAGGCCACCTTTTTTAAGTTTGAGGCATTATAGTGCCGTGGAATTTAAATTCAATGAATTCAAATAGTTGAGTGCTATTGTCGGTTATTGCCCTTATGACGATTATAATCCAGCCCGTAACGCAATAGTCTTAACCACACGATCATATCTGCAATGGAGTCGTTGCCGAGTTCATATTTGAAGCCACCCATGATGGTTCCCTTATGACCATCACGAATAATACGAGCCATATCTATATCAGAAAGTTCAGAATAAAGCAGGTTGGGTGCCATCAGTGATGAGCGGCCACTGGCATCCATACCATGACAACGGGAACAATAACTGGCGAATACTTGTTTACCGTGATTCGGTCTGGCCCGGTAGTTAAAGTGAAGAATGTATTTGATTAAGCGGTCGATTTCATCCGGATTGAGTCGCCGGGCATGCCCATGCATACCTGTTTTATCGAGGCCATGTGCAATGATATTGTGCATATCTGCCACGGATAAAACCCTGGGACGCAAATCGCGAGCCGGATGCGGTTTCAACTGTTTGCCTAAAGCAGTCTGGGCCGCACCATCTGCGCCATGACAGGCGATGCAATCACGCTTATATATATATTCCCCGCTTAATTCAGCAGCCAGCCCGACGTTTGCCATGAGCATTATAATCATCAGGGGAAGGTATTTCATAACCACCTCATTGCAGTGTAAAGATATAATGCGTCAAGGCTTCAATATCATCCTCACTGAGCCCAAGATCAGCCGCAGTGGGCATAATTGATCCCTCAACCAGTTTGGACGGGTGTCTGAAATGTTGCCTGATCCATTCCGGTGACCTGCCCGCCAGCCCTTCATAGCTTAAATCCGGGCCGATTTCACCACCCTGACCATGCAGCTGATGGCAACTGGCGCACTGAAATTGGTTAAATAGCTGTTTGCCTTTTGCTGCCAGCTCCGGATCGGGGCTCAGTGTTTCGGGTGCAGACTGGATTGACAAAATGGTCAAAACACCCATGGCAATCAGTGTGGAGAAGAAAATACAGATAGCCCTCAACCGTTTCAGGGGGTGGCGTTCGGGGTTGCGATCATAAAAAGGCAGCCCGATCATGGCCAGCACCATGATACCTGGAATCACGGTCGTACCGACGACAATCCAGTCCTGTGGAAAATATTTGAGTAATTGATACAGAAAAAGGAAATACCATTCCGGTGCGACATGCGCCGGAGCAAGTGATGGATCAGCAGGAGAACGCAGCTCCGGTGTGTGGTATATGGCCAGATAGGCCAGAATCAGAAATATTATCAGGGCAACGACAATATCGATAAACAACTGTCTTGGAAAAAAGAAGCCTTTGCTTTTCTCGAGTTCTTCAATACTGCCTTTGAAAGGGCCGGCCACGCCTTGTTTGCGGAACAGATACAGGTGTAATCCAATCACCGAATAGATCGTGGCCGGCAGAATCCAGATATGGATGGCATAGAAGCGACTCAAGGTCTGCGCACCGATGGAACCGCCACCTTTCAGAAACGTCGCAACCGGTTCGCCGATGATTGGAACCGTGCCAATAATTTCAGTGCCAACAATGGTGCCCCAGTAGGAGAGTTGATCCCAGGGCAGCAAATAACCGGTCCAGGCAAAGCCCAGCACAGCACCGAATGCAGTTAGACCGGCCAGCCAGGTGAGCTCACGCGGGCGCTTATAGGCGCCCCAGACAAATACCTGCGAGATATGCATGATGGCTACGACAATCATAGCCGATGCACCCCAGTGATGCAGGCCGCGAATGAAAGAACCGTAAGGTACTTCCTCCATCATATAGCGAATTGATTCCCAGGCATGATCCATGGTCGGTGCGTAATAAAATAACATCAAAATACCGGTCAGTGTCTGTATGAGAAGAATGAAAAACAGGCTGGAGCCGAACACATACCAGATAGAAGGGCCGCCGGGCATCGGTTCATTGAGCAGGAAATCGGACAGGGCGGAGAGAGCCAGTCGCTCATCCAGCCATTGATAGAGTCTGGAGTGCGGTTTATCCATCAGGCGCTACGCTTTTTGACGGCAATACCGGAACGGAACTCCATATCCATGACCTCGATCTGATCATCCTGAACACGCACAGGCAGGGTATCCAGCCCGCGAGGGGCGGGGCCACCAATCACATGACCATCGAGAGCAAACCGGCTGCCGTGACAGGGGCATAAAAATGCTTTTTGATCGGCTGACCAATGAACATTACAGCCGAGATGCGGGCATTTGGGGGCAAACGCGACCATATCATTTCTGCTGTTAGCCCAGCCGACTTCCGGAAAACGCAGTGTGTTTTTACGCGATTCGATTTGTCCGGCAGTCGCATCCGACAGCTTGATCAGCCACACGCCTTTGCGAATACTTTCTTCCAGATAACCTTCAACGCGATGTACTTTGTAGGGCACAAACACAGGTTTATCCACTGCCAGATCACGTTGCAATTTGAGTCTGGTCCACAAGCGGGGCATTCCCTTGCTCAATGGATACAATAAATAACGCATGATCGGGTAAGCAAGACTGGCAGCAATAGCAGCGATAATAGCAAAGCTGCCGATAATAAAACGACGCCTGCTAACCGGGTCTTTATCTGATGGGGGATACAGACTGAGGATTTCACCCTGAACAGCGCCCCATTCCTCCTGCCATTCGACTGGATGCAAGGCATAGTATTTATCAATATCCAGTTCCGGTTGCTGTGTAATCTGATTCGTGCTGATATTAATCGAAAGCCGGGATTTGGCATCGGTTGTGAACTGGTTGGCTCGAATGATAATTTCTGTATTGGCTGCTGTACGCACAACAACAGACTGAATCTGACGATCCGACTGGTTGGCTATGAGCCGGCTGATTCGACCGGCATGAACACCGTTTTTATCATAGATTTCCTTACCCAATTGCAGGATCATCAGATTCCTCCATCTATGGAATCAATACGTGCCTATTATATACCGGGTACCCTGTTATTGTAAGGACGATACAACATGATTATTGTTTTTTTTCAGGTGGGGCCCGTTCGAATTCTTCAATTACCTCCTCGAGAATTTTTTGTGCTTCGGATTCATCGATTTTCCGATGTATCAGTTTGCCGGTTGCTTCGGCAATAAGATCGGCAGATTGGGCTCGAATATCACGGATGGCCTGTTGACGTATTACCTCTGCATCTTCCAGAAAGGCAAGCTTTTTGCGCTCCATCTCATTTTTCCATTCAGCCATTAATTGCTTGCGTCGTTCGATGACACGCTTTTCAGATGCATCGAACATCTGTTTTGCATCTTTCTCGATAGCAGCCAGCTTGGCTGCATACTCCTTTTTCAGGCATTCCGCTTGTTGCCGGGTTTTGTGTGCCTGTGCAATTTCATCTTCAATCAGCTGTGTACGTAGTCGCAAAATGGTCGCAATACGTGGCAGCACCCAACGATTGAGCAACGCAAACAGCACAGCAAAAGAGACGATAGTCCATAAAACTTCTGATACAAAAAATGTGCTGTCAAATTGTGGCATGTGTTTGAGGGCCTCTAACCCATCCCCATAATAATGAAGGCAATTACCAGTGCATAGAGCGCAATCGTTTCGACCAGAGCAAAACCGATCCAGGCATATTTGGACAGAATTGGTTCGGCCTCCGGTTGTCGGGCAACAGCCTCAATCATTTTACTGAAGATCAACCCGATGCCGATACCGGCGCCGGCCATTCCGGCTGCAGCCAAACCCATGCCAATCGGAACCATTGTTTGAGCATCCATAGCTAACCTCCTTAATGACCTGTCAGCGCGTCATCAATATACACGCAAGAGAGTACCATAAAAATAAATGCCTGAATAAAAGCGATTACAATCTCCAGCGCTATTTGCATGACGGTAAACCCGAGTGGAAGCCACTGGATAAACCAGGGCACGGCCAGCCCTAGGACTGCCAATACACCAAGTGCCATATGGCCTGCAGTCATATTGGCAAACAGCCGTAACGCCAATGTGATCGGGCGGGCAAGAAACGAGATCAGTTCGATCGGAACCATTAGCGGTATAAGAATTTTCGGTGCCCCTGCAGGCACAAAGGTACGAAAGAAGCCCCATCCATGCAGGTAGAACCGCAGCACGATGGCATAGATAAATATTCCTCCTGCCAGTGTGCCTGTAACTGCCAGTTGCGCTGTTGGGGTAAATGCACCTGGAATCAATCCGACCAGGTTACAACCCAGAATAAAAGTAAACAGTGTGAACATTAGCGGGATATATTTTTCACCTCCGTGACGGATATTCAGCAGTGTCTGACTGGCAACAAAACCATACAGCATTTCAGCCAGTGACTGCCATGTTCCGGGTACCAGTTTCGGGTGCGCCATCATCAGGTGTAGCGAAATGCCAACCAGAGCAATCGCAATCCACATATAAACAGTCGTATTGGATATTGACAGATCGAGCAGCAACAAATGAATGTCGTGATAAACCTCCACTCTGAAGTGCTCAATTGTCTTGCTCATATCCAGGTTCATGATTTGTCCGGTTGTTTGTCTTTTGTGGTGTTCTTTTTCTGTGGCTCCACAACTATCAAATGATAAAGGTTGATAAAGCCGGCTGTGAGGCCGAACACAGCAAACAGAATCAGCATGAGCGGACGGGTGTCGAGCCAGTGATCCAAGGAATAACCGATACCAAGCCCGACCATGGTCGAGGCAACGATTTCAGTTCCGACACGCAGCCCCCACTGAAGACCACTATGTTCTTCGTGCTGATTCAATTCAGCCATGCTGATTTACCCTTTATTACCTGATTAAACGCATAAATAGTATATATGATTCAGAGGCAAACAGCAATGACACAGCATCGTTAGTGCTATCCGATAAATTTGGATTGCTCTAACCATACCAACGCTGATGACTTATCCTCGAATGCACCTTCCAGTTGTGCTGCATATGCTTTTTTTATGAGTAACCCCATCTCCGGGCCAGGGGACAGGCCGAGATTTAGTAACACTTTACCAGTGACAATAGGCTGAGGGCCTGAATGATGATGGTTGAGTTTGATCGCCTGTTGTAACCATTCCATCGCGGGTCTGGATGGCGGGGCAGGAAAGCGGCCCGATGCATCAGCTTCAACCAGCATTTCCCATAACTCAACATTGGCCGGTTCCAGACGATGGGCCAGACGACGTAAAGCCCTTGGGGTTGGGTCTCCGTGCAAATGCGTAATGTGATCAAGTACCAGCGGACGGATATATTCAAACAGGTGGGCAGGCGCACCTATCCTGCACATGAACTGTTTAGCTGGCGCTATACCGACTTCACTATGACCCTGCGAACTAATTAGCCCTGATTCATCTTTTGTGCAGGCCGGTTTACCAAAATCATGGCACAGGGCAGCAAACAGCAGTCGTTCCGTTGTAGCATTATCCAGGTTATTTGTGCCGGCAATCCGCGCAGCCTGATCACAAACCTGCATGGTATGTCTCCAGACATCACCTTCAGGATGCCAACGGGGAGGCTGTGGGCAACCGATCAGGGCTTCCAACTCAGGGTAGAGTCCAAGCCAGCCACTGTCTTCAAGCGCTTGTAATCCATACGATGGGAATTCAGCGTGACTCCATTTCTGCCATTCGCCCCAGATGCGTTCTATGGATAAAGTATTGACTTCGCCAAGCATTTTTTTACATAGTTCAGCGGTTTCCTTGTCCAGCTTCAACCGAAACCGTGCAGCAAATTGCATCCCCCGCAAAGGCCTGAGCGGATCTTCATAAAAAGCATGACTAATATGACGCAACTTTCTGTTTTTAATATCTTTTATTCCATAGTGAAAGTCCATTATCTTGTTATTTAAAGGATCGAACATTATGGCATTTATAGAAAAGTCCCGGCGTAAACTCGCTCTTTCAGGAGGAAGGTCCGGGTCAACAGCGATATCGAAGCCACGATGTCCGCTACCCGATTTTGATTCCGACCGAGGCATAGCCACATCAACTTCCAGCGTATCCAGCCAGAGTTTAAATACACCGAATTGACGTCCAACAAATTCCGTGCGTCCAAGTTTGTTGAGGGCTTCTTTTAGCTTTTCCGGTTGCAAACCATAGACTTCCAGATCAAAGTCTTTCGGTTGAATGCCAAGTATCAGATCACGAACACATCCGCCAACTAGCCATGCATGCCCACCGGCATTGCCAATATGGCGACAAAGTGTGTGCAATGATTCGGGCAGGGCAGTGCTAGACAATTCAGGCATAGCCTTATTCCACGTTTGTGCATGAATAAAGGCAAGGGAAAATAGCCAATCGGGAAACTCAAGGAAGCAGGGGCGGCGGAGAATGGCTTGCCACAATAACTTTGTTTTTTCTCAGTAGACGATCATTCCCTGCTTATTTATAAGCTAACCGCGCTTGTTTCTGACGGACGATATTTTCTACTCATTGCTCGTTTATATACATGATATTGGGAAGGGGTTGCTATAAATCTATATTTTTTGTTTTGAAAAATGCCTGGCAATATACTCTTGGAACACATTAATCTGATATGGTTTTTGAATAAACCCTGCAAGGTTTTCACCTATAAAACCTGAGGTTGCATCTTCTTCATTATAGCCCGAGGACAGAATCACCTTTACATCCGGATCAATTTTGCATAGTTCAGCGTAGCACTCTTTCCCATCCATATGTGGCATGGTCATATCCAGAATTACACCTGTGATTTTTTTATGATGATCACAAAACACTGCCACACCCTCCTTACCATCGTTTGCAGTCAGCACATGATAGCCCATATCTTCAAGAAACATGCTCGCCAGTTCACGCACAATCCGTTCATCATCCACCACAAGGACTGTCCCTGAACCAGTCACTTTTTCATGTTTTTGTTCATCAATATTGTACGCAGGTTCTGACATGGAAACGGGGAATGCAACCCTGAATGTGGTGCCATAACCCCGATCCGAATTAACCTGGAGCAGTCCATTATGCCCATGAACAATGCCAAGAACCGCGCTCATGCCAAGTCCGCGTCCGGTAAACTTGGTGGTAAAGAAAGGGTCGAATATTTTTTTCATAACCTCCTCATCCATACCACACCCATTATCTGAAACCTCAATATAGGCATAATAACCCGGCCCTGTATCTGGATGATGAATCGATGATTGGAGATCAGATTTGCCAACCTCCATGGCCCCGGTCGATATAACAATGATACCATTGTATTTATCAATAGCTTCAGATGCATTAATAACCAGGTTCATCAGGATTTGTTGAAGCTGCGTACTATCAGCATCAACGGCAGGCAGTGATTCTGATAACTGGAGTTGAAGCGTAGCATGTTTGGCAATCGAAACTTCCAGTAATGAGGTCATCCGGGCAACCAGGTTAGAAAGATTCACCGACTGAATAACAAATTTTCCTTTCCCTGAATATGCAAGCATTTGTTTGCATAATTCAGCAGCCTGCAAACTGCTGTCTTCTATTTTTTGCAAATACTTTTGTACGGGAGAACTGTTATCCAGCAATCGCATGGCTATCCCTGCATTGCCAATAACAGCAGTCAAAATATTGTTAAAATCATGCGCAATACCACCGGCAAGGACTCCCAGAGATTCCAGTCTGTCCATATGTTCCATCTGGTGTTGAAGTTCCTGTTCCTTGCGTAAATCTCTTGCAACCACTGCAAACTTCCCAGACTTTCCATCCCCATCGGAAAGTGCCATAAACACTGCGGAAGCAGGAATTTCACTGCCATCACAATGAGTAAACTTACATCTTGCCTGTATGGTTCCTTCTTTTACTACTTTCGAAAATATTTCTTCGATAATTCTCCGGCTTTCATCCAGCGAATGGAAATCAGATATCTTCATGCCGTCAACCGGCGCATCCCGTTCAAGTCCCACCATTTCCAGCCCGGCCGGATTAACATATACAATATTTCCATGCGAATCTGCCATTCCGACGAAACTGGGGGTTGATTCGATAATCATAGCTATGTCACGCACATCACTTGTACGCTCTTCAACCAGCCTTTCCAGATTTGCATGCGAATCGAGCAGAGCTTTTTCCGCCAGTTTGCGCTCACTGATATCGCGTACTGTGGCCATAACAAGCCTTGCACTATCCGATCCTATTGCGCTCAACCACACTTCCGCAGGAAATTCGCTTCCATCCATACGTCTATAGACCCATTCAAAGTGGTTACTTCCCGTTTCAATTGCTGAAACAATTTTTCTGATACCTTCTTGCAATGAACGGCATCCGGATGGCTGCCTCGGGGGAGAAAACTCAAAAGGATGGGTCTCAAGAAAGACCTTTCGGGAATCAAAACCGAACAGATGCAATGCTGCTTCATTACAGTCAATGCATCTTTTCTTATCTAACAATATCATCGCATCAGAAGATACTTGGAATAACGAATTCGCCCATGCCTGACTTTGCTTTAATCTTTCCGCTTCTGCCCTGATTCGTTTTTGATAGGCAATTAGCTGCTGCAGAAATGGCGACTGATTTGCTCCACCCTCAATCTGGTGCATACGTTTGCTCAAAGCCATAATGGTTTCCCGGGCTGCCTCAAGCTGCTTTTGCAATTGTTCTCTTGTGAGTTCTTGTGTCATTTACAGCCCAGAGCCAGTGCCACCATGGTTTGATTAATATGTAAACCTTGCCATTGCTCTCCATAGGTATCAAAACCAATAATATTGTCGGCAACTTTATTGGCTTTTGTCACCAGCAACTGAGTCAGACTGGCACTTCTGGCCTCAACATCCCGTAATATGCAATTACAGATGAACAGCAGCCTTACTTTACCCGTATCCTGTACCAGTTTCTTCATGGCTTTATTAAATTCGGCGAGCATATCCTGATGCTCACATAAATTGAGCACCATGCCTTCTTCGATAGCACAATAAAATACCAGTGAGCCATCCTTGCCAACCTGCTGGACAGAACGCACATAGTACTCACCGCTATATGGATAGATCAGAGGATATTTTGAAAAAACCTGAGGCTCCAGTTCCTCCAGTTTCAAACCCAGCAATTGTGCATAGCGATCTGCAGCCGGGATGCCGTCCAGATGATAAACCACTCGTTCTGCCACATTCGCCTTGGTAATTACCACAGTTGTTTCACCGGGAATAAAATGCTGATGTTTCAGAGTATGAAAAGGGATTTTGGTTTCTGCGAGTACAAATACAGCGGCATTTTCATATGCCTTGCCATTGGCAATCACATAAGTTTTTTCAAATTGTTGATCATCACCCGCAGAACCTCCCAACAGTGGAATATTTCCCAATTCGGAGGACATGGCGGCAACAAATGTTTCTTCCTGTTTACTCAATCCATCGAAAAAACTCAGGCAGAAATAGCCATCCGGATGTAAATCACTCCACTCTATGTTTAACTGCTGCATCAGATCGGTACATACTGTTTGAACTGCCCTGGCAGGGGGACAATCAAAACTGTCCAGCACACTGATCCCCCAGCGAATAGAGTCTGTAGTAATACCCAATAATACCAGCGTTCCATTCTGATGCTGTTTCGTCCGCCATTCTCCAGCCGTGGTACACCCGGCGATGAGTGTGTTTGGGAACCGCTCTGCAAGACAGGCAGCTACAATATCCGGACTCTGGGCCGTGGAATGGAAAACAAAAATCATACCCGGGTGTCGGTTTGTATCCTCAGGCCAGTCTTTTACTGCCTCGATAACAGCTTTTGCAGCGTTCGTATGATCTGAACTTCCTTCCATTATATGCATAAATGCGCTCCCGTTATACGGCTATGGAATCCTGGATAAATTGCAAACAATGCGATTACCACCCTGGTAAAAATCAGTCCGTTCGGGCAAAACATCATTTTACCTGAGCGTAGCGGCACATACCTGCCTGATTTGATTCGCGGTATCATGCCGCTCGCCGGTCAGCGACGTTGCCGTCCAATTCATCCATACTGATGAATTGTGGCAGGCCATCCAAAGCCTGCACAGATGCACTAAATGAATCAGCGTTTCCCTGATAGCGATTATTCACACCTGACAAAGCTTACATCAAAATAACAGTTTTTTTCTAGAGATTTATCGAATTTAGCACAAACAGAAATTGAAATTATATCCTGTATTGGTTTTGAGTGGAGCAGCAACAGGCATCAATAGATTGTTCAATATGCATTGAAGTACAATCATTGATAATTGAGCAGCAGGTAATAAAAAAGCACCTGCAAAATTGTAAGTGCTTGATTTAATTGGCATCCCCTTGGGGATGTGTTCATAAGTGGAAAAAGAAAAAAGCCTCAGTTGTGAGATCCACAACTGAGGTTAAGCTGGCGTCCCCAACCGGATTCGAACCGGTGTTGCCGCCGTGAAAGGGCGGTGTCCTAGGCCGACTAGACGATGGGGACCTGTGGAACGCGGCGAAGATTAACGAACGCTTCTGCTTCGTCAATCAAAATATACACAGGATTTGATCATGTCCCGAGCATCAAAATTGCAGATGCCGCACTTAATCGTTCAACTCATCCATCAGTTCAGGCCAGGCATCTCTAATATACTCGTATCCGGACCACAGAGTCAGAAATGCAGCGATCCACAACAGGAATAGTCCAATAATATGCAGAGAAAGCCCAAAAACATCGACATGCAAGAGCAATGTTGAAACAGCAATCAATTGAATGGCAGTTTTCCATTTTGCAATTAGCGACACATGAACAATGGTAGATCTTTCGGCCAGCCATTCGCGTAATGCACCAATTGTAATTTCACGGCCAATGATGATAACCGCCAGCAGGGCAGGGGCCATATCCGCAGATACAAGCAGCACCAGTGCTGAGGCAACCAGTAATTTATCTGCAACCGGATCCAAAAAACGACCAAATGTTGTTACTTCATTTCTTAATCGGGCAAGATATCCGTCCAGATAATCTGTCAGTGCGGCAATAATAAATAATAGACCGGACAACCAGTGTCCCAAATCGCCGGGGATAAGAAATGCCGCCATAAACACGGGAATAATAAACACCCTTCCTATGGTTAGCTGATTTGAGATTGTCCATTTCATTATGCACAAAGTATTACTGATGCACTGCTGCGGTAAAGGTTTATCTGAATCAGGGGTGGAATACAGTTAATTAGCAATAATATGATCCGGTTTACCAGCAGGCATAATGTTTTTTATTTCACCAAAAACGCTTTCATAACGCATGATATTATCCTGTAAAACAGAGATAATTCGTTTGGCGTGAGATGGACTGACAAGGACTCGTGAATTAAGTATGGCAGCGGGGTGTGTGGCCAGAATAAAATCCAGTATAAATTCCTCCTGTGTATGTGTCACAAACAATTGATTGGCATAGCGACCGCCCTGAACTTCGCCAGGTACCTGTATTTGTAATTCCTGCTGTTGATCATCCTGATTTTCTACATTATCTTTCATTTATAACCTCTCGTTTTTCAGTGTCTTTAGCCTTTTTGTAGAGCTCTTCAAGTGCGTTGATGTCCATCTCTGAGAGTGATTGATTCGCATGCATTGCCAAATCTTCCATATGCCTGAAACGCTGGCCAAATTTTCGATTGGTGCGCATCAAACAAAGCTCTGCATCCAAATCCATTTTTCGCGCCAAATTAGCGAGTGTAAACAGTAAATCACCAAACTCATCTTCCAATCGTTCTGAACCGGAGTGATTTAACACCTCATATTCAAATTCAGCCAGTTCTTCACGCATTTTATCGAGCACTGTTGATGCTTCAGTCCAGTCAAATCCGACCCTGGCAGCCCGTTGTTGTTGCTTCTGTGCATATTTCAGAGCCGGAAGAGGGGGGATGCCATCCATCAGGCTTTTTCTGCTTGCATGTTCAGCATCTTTCAGCCTATTCCATTGATCGTCCAGATTATCAGTCACTGTTTGCCCGAATACATGGGGATGGCGGTAAATCATTTTTTCGATCAACGCATCAATTACATCAGCCAGATTGAATTGAACTGATTCTTCAGCAATACAGGAATAGAACAGTATCTGAATCAGTAAATCACCAAGTTCAGCCTTTAAAGGTTGCCAATTATTATTGGATTCGACTTGATCAATGGCTTCGATAACTTCATGAACTTCTTCGAGCGTGTATTGGCGAAGTGATGAAATGGTTTGCTTCCGATCCCATGGACACTCCTTACGTAACACATTCATAAGTGTATATAACTTATCGTAATAATTGTTTTTACTGTAAATACGATCCGGCATACATAACTCCTATAACTTTACATAATATCCATTATGCGACGTAACAAAAAGGAGACACAATGAACG
>CAZWWF010000006.1:0-24449 GCA_964636805.1 uncultured Zetaproteobacteria bacterium | reverse complement strand
AGTCGATGGCAGGCGTGATTGCGGCTGACGGCGATTTTTATTCGGCGGTTTCCCGTGATTTTGTTGACCATCCGAATTTGCGAGGGTTTACGTTCCACTTCAAGCCGGGGTTGCTCAGGGATGAGAAAAAGATATCATGCATTTGCAGCGTGCTTGATATTCAACAATCCGATCTGTTGTACGTATTTAATAAAATCAACCGATTGCCGGCTCCGGAAGTGGGACACCATCAGCTGATTGAGAATCTGGATACATTGTTGGCCGGTAAAAAGCTTGCTCTGATCGGTAATTATTTCAATGGCGTGGCTGTGGAGGACTGTCTGGAGCGGGTTGAAAAAGAATTCAGTCGTTTGTCAGCATCGGCATGAGGCACCTGCTGATCTGGTCGCTGCTGACAGGAGTCGGTCTGTTCATTAACAGTTGCGGCTTGAATGAAAAGATCGTTGTGATGCTGGAATGCCCGTCCCCTTCCGGTAAAAAAATAGCTACGCTGTATCGCGTTTCCACTGGTGACAGGCCGGGAGATCAGGAAATGAAAATCAATGTGCGCCCGGTTAAAAGCGCATTTGATCATGGTATGCACAGCTTTTCATTCAGGCACGGTTATGATGCCCTGATTTACTGGAACTCGGATCATGATATGCGCATCGAGTATCCCGAGTATTCCGAAATCACCGAACAGGAACATGTCATTTTCGGAACCAGTCAGACATTCAGTTCGACCGATACGATAAAGGTCACCTATCAGGAGACGCCATCGGAGCACGGTTATTTCATGGTTGAGCAGCGTTGCTTTAATTAGATCCTGTTATTCCTGCCAGACCAGTACGGGCTTCCTGGCCGCCTGAGTTTCATCCAGCCGGCGCCGGAACGGTTTGACCGGCGCCGCATGCAGCATATCGGTATCTCCGGCTTCGCATTGGGCTGCAATCCCCAGCATGGCGTCGCAGAAAGCGTCCAGTGTTTCGCGCGATTCGGTTTCAGTCGGTTCAATTAGCATGGCACCGTGTACAATCAACGGGAAATAGACCGTCATCGGATGGAAGCCCAGGTCAATCAGCTGTTTGGCGATATCGAGTGTTTTGACGCCGTGTTTTTCCTGATATTCGTCGGTGAGCAGACATTCATGTTTGCACAGCCCTTCAAATGGAACGTGATAGGCATCCTTTAAACGATGCAGGACATAATTGGCATTGAGTACGGCATCTTCTGCGATTTGATGCAGGTGGTTTTTTCCGAAGGCCGCAATATAGGCAGCAGCACGCAGCAGCACACCGGTTTGCCCTATACTGCCGAGAACCGGGCCAATTGATAATCTGTCTTCATGCAGCAGGGCATATGTGCCGCCATGTTTTTCAATGCGGGGTACGGGCAGATAGGGGGCCAGTGTTTCATTGACTGCTACCGGGCCGCCACCGGGGCCGCCGCCGCCATGGGGGGTGGAAAAGGTTTTGTGTACATTAATATGAAGGCAATCGATACCCATATCGCCGGGGCGGGCAATGCCCACCAGAGCATTGAGATTGGCGCCATCACCATAAACTAGGCCGCCGGCCTCATGTACCAGACGGCATATTTCCTTGATGTCAGACTCAAAAGCACCGGCGGTATTCGGATTGGTCATCATCAGGGCTGCGATGTCGTCATCCAGATGTGCTTTCAGCTCATCCAGATTAATGCGTCCATCTGCGCCCGATTTCAATTCGACCGTGTACATGCCGCACAGGGCTGCAGAAGCCGGATTGGTGCCGTGGGCGGAATCGGGAACAAGTACTTTGCGGCGATGCTTATGTCCGCGCGCATCGAGTGCGGCGCGAATCATCATCAGGCCGGTCAGTTCACCATGTGCACCTGCGGCCGGTTGCAGGGTGATATGCGAAAAGCCGGAAATTTCAGCCAGCCACTGTTGCAATTCATACAGCAATGCCAAAGCACCCTGAACGCTGTCTTCCGGCTGATCCGGATGGATATGACATAAACCCGGCAAACGCACGAGCTGCTCATTAACGCGCGGATTGTATTTCATCGTGCAGGATCCGAGTGGATAAAAACCGGTTTCGATGCCGTGGTTCCACTGGCTTAAGCGTACGAAATGACGCACCGTTTCCGGCTCGGACAGTCCCGGTATTTTCGCCGGATTCCGGCGGGAAAATTGAGTCAGATCAGCCGGAATGTCGCCATCGATACCGGGCAGATTGATGGAGGCTGGTGCCTCATGGGTGTGCTCAAACAGCAGTGCTTCTTCATGCTGAATGCCGGCTGTGGCGGAATATCGGGAGGTATTGGCGGATGTGTTCATTTGCTTACCTCCAGGATGGACAGGTATTGATTGATATCATCCTGTTCCACCATTTCCGTGGTGGCTACCAGCAGGTGGCGTGCATCAGCCCCCGGTTCAATGCGTTCCAGCGGAATGCCGGCAAAAATATTGGCCGCTTCAGCCGCAGCCAGAAAACGATCACGAGCATCGTGGTCGGCGAAACTCAAAACGGTTTCATTGTAATGTGCACCGCCGGCGGCTGTGATGTGGGCAGGCAGTTTTTCCACCAGTGCGTGTAATGCCGCAGCCGAGTGGCGTGCTACTGTGGCAAGTCCGGCATCGCCCATCAGTGTCAAATACGTTGCCGCTGCTGTACACATCAGGCCCTGATTCGAGCAGATATTACTGGTCGCCTTTTCACGCCGGATATGCTGTTCGCGGGTGGACAGGGTCAGCACAAAACCGCGCTTGCCGTCGGCATCATGCGTCATGCCGCAGACGCGCCCCGGCATCTGGCGCACGTACTTCTGTTTGCAGGTAAACAGACCCAGGTGCGGGCCTCCGTACCCCATCGGGATGCCCAGAGACTGGCCGGAACCCACCGCAATATCAGCGCCCAGTGCGCCGGGTGATTCGATCAGGGCAAAGGCGGAAATATCGGAAAAGGAGATGACCATCAGGCATTTATTTGCATCACAGGCGGCGCGCAGAGGGGCCAGATCGTACACCGAGCCATAAAAATCCGGGTATTGCACCATCACACATGCGGTCTTGTCATCAATGGCGCCAATCAGTTTATCCACATCCGTGCCAAAGCCGTTCATGGCCACTTCAGCGTATTCACCGTCGAGACGGGAGAGATAATTGGCAGTAACGCTGCGATAACGCGGATTGACCGAGCCGGCCATGACCACGCGATTTTTGCGTGTGATGCGCCGTGCCATCAGAGCCGCTTCGGCAGTGGCGGTGGCCGCTTCGTACATCGATGCATTGGCCACATCCATGCCGGTTAAACGCGCAATCATGGTCTGAAATTCAAACAGGGCTTGCAAGGTACCCTGCGATATTTCCGGTTGATAGGGGGTGTAGGCGGTCAGAAACTCGCCGCGAGAAATCACATAATCGACCACAGCGGGCACGAAATGGTGATAAGTACCGCCACCGAGGAAATAGGTGGTATTGGAAGCATTGCGGTTGTTATCGGTGGCCTGCGTGAATTTGCGAACAATGGCCGCTTCCGATAAGCCATCCGGCAGATTCAGGCAGTCCTGCTCAAGATGAAATTCAGCCGGAATATCGGCAAACAGGGCTTCCATGCCGGAAACGCCAATAGCTTCCAGCATGGAAGTCCTGTCACTGTCTGTATGGGGAAGAAACCGCATGTTTTGAGCCTTTTTACCGCAAAGGGCGCAAAGGGATGCAAAGAAAAAATGGCAACTATTTCACATAAAACAAACAACGCGTTTGTATACGCATTAGCTTGTGTGGAGGTGCTGCTTTAGCCGCTTACTACAATGGTGTTTGCGCTACTGAAGTCGCGCCTCCAGTTTTTGCAACATAATACCATCGTGTTGAGTCAGCCAGATAACTGCTAGTGTTTCCCTTTGCGTACCTTTGCGCACTTTGCGGTTCATATTGTTTTATTCTTCTAAAAAAGTGGTGTATTCGTCGTCGTTAAGCAGTTCAACCTGACCCTCGCCAATCTTCACTTTGGCAATCCAGCCGGCACCATAGGAATCGGTGTTGACCAGTTCAGGCTCGCCTTCCAGCGCTTCATTCACCGTAATAATTTCTCCGGCTACCGGAGCATAAACATCGGAGACTGCCTTGACCGATTCGACCACGGCGTAGGCTTCTCCGGCTGCGACTGTACGACCAGTTTCGGGCAGTTCGACAAATACGATGTCCCCCAGTGCTTCCTGGGCATGGTCGGTAATGCCGAATGTGGCCGTATCGCCTTCGATACGTACCCACTCGTGGTCGTTGGTGTATTTCAAATCAGCAGGAATAGTCATGTTTTCGCCCCTTGTCTTCTTACATTGCTGCGCACAAACGGCAGGGTTGTGCGTTCGGCGGCAATTTGCCTGCCGCGAATTTCCACGCTCAACTCGCCGGACTCCGCATGTTCGGGTTTTACATAAGCCAGTGCAACCCCGCCCGCCATTGGCGAGTGCATGCCGGAGGTCACTTCGCCGCTTTGTTCCCCATCCACATAGACAGCATAGTGTTCGCGGGGGATACCGCGTCCGGTCAGTTTCAGTGCAATCAGCCGCTTCTGCGGGCCGGTATTTTTGCGCTCAGCTACGGCTGCGCGGCCGATGAAATTGCCCTTGTCGAGTTTGGTGATCCACATCAGCTTCGCCTCTACCGGTGTAACGGCATCGGAAATTTCGTGGCCGTAGAGCGCGTAACCCATTTCGGTGCGCAGCATGTCGCGGGCCGCCAGCCCAACCGGTTGTGCGCCGTTGGCCAGTAGCAGCTTCCACACATCCACGGCGATAGCGTTGGGAATATAAATCTCAAAGCCGTCTTCGCCGGTATAACCGGTGCGGGAAACGATGGCCGGTGTTCCGTTTATATTGACCTGTGCGAACTTATAATAGCCGATGGCCTCCAGGTCACTGTCCACCAGCGGTTGCAATGCAGCTTGTGCCGCGCTGCCCTGTAACGCCAGCAATGTTGTGTCATCGGATTCATCGGCCACGCAGACATCGAAAGATCTTGCCTGCTCCTGCAAATGCGCCACATCCTTGTGGCGATTGGCGGCATTGATGCAGAGATAATATTCGGTATCGGAAATCTTGTAGGTGGTGATATCATCGATAAACGTACCGTCATCATTGAGCAGGGCGGAATAATGCACCTGCCCGGGCACCAGTTTCGACACATCGTTGGTGGTAACATATTGTAGAAAAGCCAGTGCATCCACGCCACTCACACGTACCTGTCCCATATGCGTGATGTCGAAGATTCCCGCGCCACCTTCGCGTACGAAGGTGTATTCCTTCAAGGCACCATTTTCATATTGTACCGGCATCTCAAAGCCGGCGAATGGAACCATTTTTCCACCCAGCGCAACATGCGCATCAAATAACGGCGTTTTTTGTAATTCGGTCATGTTGATCCTTCAGTTATCACCCATATGTAATTTGAATGCATCCACGGTATTGGCCAGCAGCATGGTAATGGTCATCGGCCCGACACCGCCCGGCACCGGTGTAATCCATGCAGCGCGTTCTGCTGCTGCCTCGAATTCCACATCGCCGGTCAGACTGTTGTCAGGAAGGCGGTGAATACCGACATCAATGACAGCAGCACCCGGTTTGATCCATTCGCCCCTGATCAGCCCCTGCTTTCCGGCAGCTGCCACGACGATATCGGCGCGTTCGATGTGGGCGCGCAAATCCTGTGTGAATTTATGGGCGATGGTCACGGTTGCACCGGCCAGCAACAGTTCCAGAGCCATCGGGCGGCCCACGATATTCGAGGCTCCGACAATGACACATTCCTTGCCGTGCAGGTCAATCCCGGTTTCTTCCAGCAGTTTCATGCAGCCGTACGGTGTGCAGGAACGCAATGCCGGCTTGCGTGCCGCTAGTCTGCCGACATTGTACGGATGAAAACCATCGACATCCTTGCCCGGATCAATGGCCTCGATCAGTGAGTCGGGGTTGATGTGTTCCGGCACCGGCAATTGCACCAGAATACCGTCCACTTTCGGGTCGGCATTGAGTTCAGAGATTAAACCGAGCAGGTGTTGCTGCGTGGTGTCCGCCGGTAAATCGTGGGCAAAGGAGGCAATGCCCATGTTGGTGCAACCGGTTTTTTTATTGCGTACATAGACCTGTGAAGCCGGATCGCTGCCAACCAGAATCACAGCCAGACCGGGAGGTCGTCCGTGTTTCTCGGCCAGTTCGGCAACTTCATCGGTCAGGGATTGTCGCATTCGCGCCGCCAGCGCTTTTCCGTCCAGTATCTTTGCACTCATAAGGCTGCGCATTGTTGCAGCAAGTACCCCTTTCGACAATGGCGGCTGATGATGTTTTCACCACGAAGCACGCGAAGGGCTCGCAGCGAAGGTATAACTTCCCCTGAGTTGTTTGAAAACTTCGTGTACTTCATGTGCTTTGTGGTGGATAATTTCTACTCATGAGAATTGGCATTGATCTGGGCGGTACCAAAATCGAACTGATTGCGCTGGATGAGCAGGGCGCAGAACAGTTGCGTTTTCGGCGACCTACGCCTGCCGGTAATTATGGAGAAACAGTTAATCTGATAGCAGATATGGTACAGAATGCGGAAACTGAATTGGGCATTACGGCGAGTATTGGTTTGGGAACCCCGGGGGCGATTTCACGCAAAACCGGGTTGATGAAAAACTGCAATTCCAATTGTCTGAATGGTCGACCATTCAAGAAAGATATCGAGCAAGTATTACAACGGGACGTACGTTTGAGTAACGATGCCAACTGTTTTGCATTATCGGAAGCCGTTGATGGTGCAGGTGCAGGCAGTGCCGTAGTATTCGGTGTGATTCTTGGCACCGGCGTGGGTGGCGGTCTGGTGGTAAATGGACAGGTGCTAGATGGCGTCAACCATATTGCCGGAGAATGGGGGCATAACCCATTGCCGATATTGGCGCGTTCAGAGCTACCCGGCCCTGAATGTTATTGTGGCAGAATCGGTTGTATTGAAGCATGGTTATCCGGGCCTGCCATGCAGGCGGAGCATCAACGCCATTATGGTAAAAAGCTGACAGCTTCCGATATTGCATCTGCCGCACAGGCCGGTGATGTTGTTTGTCTGCAAACGCTTGAAGTCTATTGCGAACGTCTTGCCAGAGCACTGGCCATGGTGATTAATATCATTGATCCTGATGTGATTGTACTGGGCGGAGGGTTGGGCAATATCGAGATGCTGTATTCCAGGGTGCCGTTATTGTGGCACAGGTATATTTTTTCAGATGAAATTCGCACCAGACTGTTACGGCCGGTGCATGGTGATTCATCCGGTGTGCGCGGGGCAGCCTGGTTATGGGGGAGAGTATGAATATTGTACATATCGGTCTGATTGTTTCCAATCTGGACATGGCAGCCCTGTTTTATGAACGTATTCTGGCTCTGCATCGCATTGCGCGGCCACCCTTGGCATTCGATGGTATCTGGTATGGTCTGGAAGATGGGCAGCAGATTCATCTGATGCGGCTGGATAATCCGTATAATGGCTGTGAAAAACCTGCACATGGCGGCCGTGATCACCATTTGGCGCTACAGACGGATGATTATGAAGCGATTCGGCAACGTCTGGAAGGTGCGAATATCGGATATACGATCAGCAAATCAGGCCGTGCGGCTCTTTTCTGCCATGATCCGGATGGCAATACGATTGAATTGATAAAGTCATAAATCCTTCACCATAGCGGTACGCTATGGTGAAGGATTAAGGATGCATGGCCTCGATGAAGATACGGTCGATATTCTGATGCCATTCATGTTGATAGGCGGCAAGCCAGCGATCAGCCTGAGTCTGGCCCGATTCGACTGCATGAACGACGGGGCTCAGAAATATGCTTTCATCTTCACCTGCCTCATTGACTTCATGCAGGCGGATCAGGCCGGAACGGGCGATATCCAGCATCTGTTCGCACAGTTTCAACACGGAGGTATCGCGAAACGGCGTATGCAGAGCTGTGCGCGGTACATTATTGCGTAGTTCCGTCACTTCAGCCTGTGACCAGTCGGCGATCATATTCCATGCCGCGGTTTCGGCCTGCTCATCATACAATAAGCCTTTCCACAGTGCCGGCAGCGAGCAAATCCACGGCCAGCTGCCGGCATCGGCACCGCGCATTTCCAGATACTGTTTCAGGCGCACATCGGGAAAGAGCGTCGAAATGTGCAGTTCCCAATCATCCATGGTCGGATATTCACCGGCCAACTGCGGCAATTTGCCCCGCATAAAGTCCCTGAAGCTGCCTCCGGCACAATCTATATATATATTGTTACGCATGACAAAGTACATCGGCGCATCGAGTGCCCATTCGGTATATGATGCAAAGCCGAAATCATCCTCGAAGACACAAGCAGGCACGCCTGTCCGTTTCGGGTCGGTATCGAGCCAGCAGGCCGCGCGGCGTGAGAGATAACCGGATGGTTTGCCATGTTCAAACGGGCTGGCTGCATACAGGGCGGTAACAAGGGGTTGAAGGCAGAGGGAGATACGCATTTTTCTGGCCATATCCGTTTCCGAACCGAAATCGAGATTGGCCTGTACGGTGGCTGTACGCAGCATCATATCCAATCCGCCCTGTCCGACCCGGGGCATATAGTTGCGCATCACGGCATAGCGTGCTTTCGGCATCCACGGTATTTCATGCTGTTGCCACCTGGGCTGGAATCCGAGTGCCAGAAATCCGATACCCAGTTCATCGGAAATCACCCGGACAAGGGCATGGTAATCCGTTGTTTCCCGGCAGGTCTGGTGAATGGTGACCAGCGGGGCACCGGACAGTTCAAGTTGGCCGCCCGGTTCCAGTGTCACTGATGCGCCTGCTTTCTTCAGTGCAATCAGATTGTTATTTTCGTATACGGGTTGCCAGTCGCGCCTGATGAGCAACTCGAGTAGTTTTTTGATGCTGCGCTCACCATCATAAGGGACAGGCCTGAGGGTATCCATGCAGAAGCCGATTTTTTCATGCTCGGTACCGATGCGCCATGTATTGCGAGGCTTGCAACCCAGTGCAAACCAGCCAGCCAGATCGTCATTTTTGAGGTGTGCAGACATGGCGACAATCCTAGCGGGAGAAGGTGCATGCGAATACAGCCAGAATTAATTTTAAGGGAAGGCCTGAAAACAACACGCCCATGTAATGCTTCGATTTGTAAAGGGACAGCCACTGCAAATTTCACTCTGCTTCCATGGCTTGCGCAGAAGTGCTGAATGAATCAGCACGTCCCTGTGCCAATGTTTTATTGATCTTGACTTGATTGCTGAACTGTCGCCAGTCATGCTTCTCGAAGGTACACGAGGGTTTTGTTCGTGGTGTGTTAGTCTGATATGTTGCCTGATTGAAGGAGATTTTGTGGTACGTAAAATCAATCGAAATGAGCCCTGTCCGTGCGGCAGTGGTAAAAAATACAAAAAATGTTGTTTGCTGGAAGAGCGCAAACTCACATCCATCCGCGTTTCCAATCGAGAAGTTGTGCAGGAAGCAGTGAACTGGATTGCGCTTCAACATGGCGATGCTATGGCGGATTGGGTTGAGCATACCTGGTTTGCCGATATCAGCGAAGATGAGCGGCAAGGCTTGTCTACTGCCGACCCTGCTATTCGTTCGATCCATGATGTCAATGTGCTGGAGCAGATGGTGGCGGAGGGGTCGTTCAATATGACGGATTCGGAGGACCAGACTTCGGATGAATCTGACGATGTTGGCCAAAACATGCCTGTTCTGCAATTAATTCTGGATAGTGCCATGGATTTCAAACAGGAGCAGCGTGATTATCTGCAGCAGCTGGGAGAAAACCCGTTGCGCTTATACCGGGTGTCAGCGTGCAAGCCTGGCGAAGGGGTTGCCTTGCAGCGTTACCCTGTCGATGGTGAAGGAGACACGTTTATTGAGGATAAATGGGTCAGTCGTATGCTGGATGTCGGTGATACTGTGGGAATGCGCCTGATGCAAACGGGGGGTATCTGGGAGAATTCCGGCGCCGTCTATCATATCCCAAATGAATATGTTGACGGACTATTGCCCAGGCTTGAGGAGGCAGACGACGATCAATACAGCCGGGTATTGATTCATTACTGGCTGGGACTAGTGGCCGCACACGTATGACGCAAGCCCGCCGCATACATCTGCTTTCCGTCTTTTACCGCCAGCAGCATTGTCTTTGAAATATTTATCCTGCCCGGATGTGCGCGATGCCTGTGTCGGCCCTGTATGGGCATGCGATGAGAGGCTACCGGCACTGCCAGTTCAAACGATCGATTCCGACAAGGGGTCGTGACGGACATGAAGAAAAAACTAACCCATAAACAGAAAAAGCAACTACAAGCCTTGCTGGCCAGGTCTGAGCAGGCCTTCTCTCTGGGGCGCATGGATGTGCTCGAAAAGCTTTGTCTGCAAATTGACAACCTGTGTCGCCATCATCCGGATGCGCTCCATTATCGCGGCATCATTGCGCTTCAGGCAGGAGATGCCGAAGTTGCCACCAGCTGTTTTCGACAGGCGTTGGCGGGCGCGCCGAAACAACCTGTTTTTCATGCCAATATGGGAGCTGCATTGTTGATGCAGGGGCGAGCCGAGGCGGCGCTGGATGCCTATCGACAAGCTGTGGCGCTGGATAAGCGCTTGCTTGTAGCACAATTGGGTTATGCCAACTGCCTGTTGCAATCAGGTCGGGCTGCTCAGGCTGCTGTATGGCTGGAACAGTTACCAACCAGACATCTCGATGATGATCGCATCTGTTTGCTCGCCTTTCGGTTATGTTATGAGGCGAGTCAGTGGGATCATGCCTGCGATTACCTGAAGCGGATATTGAAGATAAATCCATCCCATGCTGATGCCCACTATGGCCTGGCGTTGCTTGCGGTAGCAGCAGGGTATTTTGATGAGGCGATGGAAGAAGTTGGCATAACCCTGGCAAACAACCCCGGGCATGTAGATGCCTATAAAGTGCTGGTGGATATTTACAACTTCAGCGATATGCATGACGCTTATTTAACAGCGATGCAGGAGCTTTATCAGCAGCAGGATTTACCCTCGAAAGACAAAGCCACACTGAGCTTTGCATTGGGTAAGGCGATGCATAATCTGGCGCAGTACGAACGTGCTTTTGAATTTTATCGCGAAGGCAATATGTTGCGTCGCAGTATGATGCCATATAACCACAGGCAAGCGCTGGCTGGTATGTATGCCGCTGCCGGCGCGATTCCACCCGCAGAAAGTGCGGGCTCATCTGAAAATAACCTGCCTATATTCATCGTTGGCATGCCCCGTTGCGGCAGCACCCTGGTTGAACAGATTCTGGCAGCACACCCCGATGTTGAGTCCAGAGGTGAATGCGGTCTGTTCCCACTGGCAATACAGGCCATGGGAGCCTCTGATGAATTGCATGCAGACCTTAGTATATATAATAGTGATCAATGGCGTCAGCTGGGGGACCATTACCTCGAACAATTGAATAACAGACATCGGGCACGCCACCTGACCGATAAAACATTATCAAATTTTTTCTGGCTGGGCGCGATTTACGCCGCGTTGCCGCATGCAAGGGTTGTACATGTGCGTCGAAACCCAATGGACTCCTGCGTATCCATTTACCGGCACGATTTACAGGGTTCAGATTTTCAGTTTGGTTTTGATTTGCAAGAACTGGGAGAATATTACCTGGCATATTTGCAGTTGATGCAGCACTGGCGATCCATATTGCCAGGCAGATTCCTGTACGAACTGGATTATGAAACGCTGGTCGCTGATCCGGAGGGTGAGACACGCCGTTTATTGCAAGCCTGTGAACTGGAATGGGATGAGAGCTGCCTCCGGTTTGAGCGGGTGAACAACCGGGTGTTGACTGCAAGCGTGACTCAGGTGCGGCACGGCATCAATGCCGATTCAGTGTCTGCATGGAAGCGATATGAAAAACATTTTCAAACGTTGTTGGACATGTTTGTCGAGATAGAGGCATACAGCACAGATGGGAAACATGCGACCGTGCTAAAATGACACACATGCTCTGTGGCACGTTGACTCAGTGATGTGGATCACACAGTGTTCGCGCTGCCAATCCGCAAAGAAGCTTTACAATAGCGGACGGTTTTTGCACTGACTCCACGGAGTCAAATTTATTCAAGAGGATATAACAACATGAAAAAAATTCTTTTTTCTGCTGCTGCTTTTAGCCTCGTTGCGGTTTCCAGCATGGCGCTGGTTCCTACAACAGCTGAAGCAATTCCGGCGTTTGCACGCCAGACCGGCGCAGCTTGCTTAAGCTGCCATTTCCAGGAAGTACCGGCGTTGAACGCATTCGGTCGTTCATTCAAAATGAACTCATTCACCGACGTTGGTGATCAGGCTCTGATTGAAGATGAGAACCTGTCTATTCCTGCCGTACTGAACGCATCGTTCGTGGTACGTGCGGACATGACCAACACCAAAGCAGGTGCTGCAAGCACAACTGCATACAATATCCCGGTTGACCAGAACCTGCTGATTGCAGGCCGTGCTGGTACCAATACCGGTGTGTTCCTTGAGTTCGGCGGTGGCGCTGGTGATACCAATACAGGCGGCCTGAACAACATGCAGGTGATGAACAGCTTTGATATCGGCGACTTCAAAGTCGGCATCAGCTATGCAGACACCAGCTTCGGCGGTGATGCTACCTTGATCACCAACAGCGTATATGGTCAGCATTCAGGTGCTGCCAGTGATGTTGGTGGTAATGTTAGTGCTGTCCAGAATTCCGGCTGGACCAACTCAATGGCTTCGATCGGCGCATGGGTCGGTAACGACATGGGTTATATCCAGTTCGCACTGGTTGCACCGGGTGGTGCTGCAGGTTGGACTGTTGGTGGTATTGCCGATAGCGGTATCAATGTAGCTAATGGCGGAGTGAATGTCGGGCTGAAGATGGCCAAGATGATCAAGCTTGCACTCACACTGGATATTGCCGGATTTGATACCATCATTGGTGGTGGTTCAGTGACCGGTACGATCGGTAAAGCTGTTCTGGGCAACACAGCACCTTCCAGCATGGATATGCAGTGGGTGTTTGCTCAGATGCAGGGTGACCTGGGTGATATGAGTGCTGGTCTATATGGTGACTGGGCACACGCCAAGGGCAAGGCCAATGGCAATATCCTCGGCGCTCAGGATTCTATCAATCTTGTTGGTGCAGGTAGTGCATTAGCTTCTTACAATTCTTTGAATTCTGGCGACAAGTTTGATGCATTCTCTTTGCGTGCAACACTTGAGCCTGTATCTCAGGTCACACTTGGCCTGGGCTATGGTTATCGCAAGACAACAAGTAATGTTCCTGCGAACAACATCAAGCATCAGGTTGTCTCACTGGGCGTGGCTTACAGCATCTATCAGAATATGATTGTGTCTGTTAACTATACCAATGATAAGCTGACACAGTCTAACAACCCGTCTTTTAACACCAAGACCACAATTCTGGATTATGTGATCTACCTGTAAGACATATATTGCTGTAGATATATAGCAATCTTGAGAAGGGAGGGCATTTGCCCTCCCTTTTTTTATGCGAATAAGCCCGAGTAACCCCGCACTCGATTATATTTCCTTCCACATCTTTATTTTACATCCGGTTGTGCACTTACAAGTTGAATGCACTGTGTAATTATCCACAAGCCAGCAGACCCCTCTCTTGTATATTTCACCTGAAGTATCGTAGTTGACCTTTTCAGGTATAAGCGTTTGAATGCCGCGCATGAAACGACTTGCCGGCTTAATAAAGCTTCCATCAACTGCCATATCAGTATTTACAATTTTTGCTTCTCTGTTCCTGGCCGGTTGCCAGAGCGGTATGCCACAACTGTTCTGGTCTGCTGATGACAACACACCAGATTATGCGCGCAGTAGCAGCAGTCATGCTCAGGGCGATAGCCGGGTGCCGCTGGATGTGCCGCCGGAGTTAAGAAAGGATATTGAAATGCCGATGCCTGATCAGGTAGCTGTAAATGCAGCCAGGGGCGATCAGGTTACCAAGGCTGCGGTGGCCGGCAAGGCTATAGCACTGAATCAGCGAAGCTACCCGGCTGATCCGGCAACAGTTTTTTCAGCCACAGTGGATGCTATGACGTATCTGAATATGCCGGTACAGAGCGTTGATTCTCCCAGCGGTGTGATTACGAGCGACTGGATTCGACCAAATTCTAATTCAGATAACAGTTATTTGAGTGCATTGACAGGCATGGTCGGTGCAGGACCTGTTCATGTACGTTATCGGTTTATTGTGCGCGTATTTCGAGCCGGCAACGATCAATCCATATTGGAAATTCGCACGTTAGGGCAGCAGTTTGCCAACTCCCACTGGGTTAACAAACAGATCAAGAAAAAAGTTTCACTGGAGCTGTTCAGTGCGGTGGAAGAGCAACTTGCCCGCCTGAAAAAAACGGCTGCTGTGCCCGATCAGGCCATGCCTGGTCAAATGATTTCGGACAAAACTGCTCCGGATCAAACCAGCCCCGATCAAACAGTACCCAATCCCGTGCCAGCGTCAGGTGATCAGGTCAGATAAAGCCGCGCCCGGGTCGGGCTGGCGTATCAGTGATTCCCCGATCAGAAAACCGTAAATCCCGGCTTCATTCATCTGCCGTATATCATCGCGGCTGAATATACCGGACTCAGTGATGACGGTTTTATTATCATCGGTTGTATCATCATAAATCTGATCCAGCAGCGACAATGTTGTATCCAGTGATGTCTCGAAGGTATGCAGATTACGATTATTAATACCGATTAGCTGTGTATCCAGTTTCAGAGCGCGTTCCAGCTCCTCCTCATTGTGTACTTCCGGTAAAACGGAAAGCTCTATCTCATGCGCGCATGAAGTGAGTTCGGCAGCCAGCACATCATCCAGCATGGCAAGAATAACCAGAATTGCATCGGCACCCATGGCTTTTGCTTCGATGATTTGATACGGATCAAGCATAAAATCCTTGCGCAGAATGGGTAGGTCAACCACCTGGCGAATTGCCCTGACATAGTCATCCGCACCCTGGAAATATTTTACATCGGTAAGTACAGAAAGGCAGCTTGCCCCGGCGGTCTGGTATGATGATGCAATGGCAACCGGATCAAAATCCGGTCGAATAATGCCTTTGGACGGGCTGGCCTTTTTCACCTCGGCAATGACGGCATTTTGTCTTTTCGTGATGTTGGCGCGTAATGCTCCGGCAAAATCAAGGGGATGGTAGCTTGAAGCCTGTGTTAGCAGTTCGGCTTCTGAACAACGTTGTTTACATGATGCTAACCATTCATGTTTATATGCAGCTATTTCGTTGAGTATTGAGTTCATCCTGCGTGCCTGTGAGTAAAATCAATCAGTGTATTCAGTGTCTGCTGCACATGACCGGAATCGATAGCGTTTGCAGCCATGGCAATGCCCTCGCCAATACCACCCACCTTGCCGGCAATCCACAGGGCGGCACCGGCATTGAGCAATACGATATCGCGCCCGGCACCCTGCTGTCCGGCAAAGATATGTTTTAGAATTGCTGCGTTGGTACGGGCATCGTCTCCGGCCAGCGCTTCCGGTATGGCATAAGGCATGCCGAAGGCAGCCGGATCAATTTCAAACCGGATTGGTTCCCTGTCTTTTTCAATCAGAATGGCATCGGTGATGTCAGTCGTAGTAATTTCATCCATGCCGTCGCGTCCGTGTACAATCAATGCGCGTGTTGTGCTAAGTTGAGCCAGAGCACCAGCCACCAGTGGCAGTTTATCCCGGGCGAAAACCCCCAGCACCTGATATTCGGCTCCGGCTGGATTGGTCAATGGACCAAGTAGATTGAAAATGGTGCGCACACCCAGTTCACGGCGTACCGGGCCGGCATGTTTCATGGCCGGGTGCAGTGTTTGTGCAAATAGAAAGCCGATACCTGTTTTATCAATGCATGCCGCAACTTGTTCAGGTGTGATATCCAGTTTAACGCCCAAAGCCTCAAGAACATCGGCGGCACCGGATTTGGATGACATGGCACGATTGCCATGCTTGGCAACCGGGACACCGCAGGCTGCAACTACGAGTGATACGGCTGTGGAGATATTGAAGGTTTTAGCGCCATCGCCGCCGGTGCCACAGGTATCGATCAGGCCGGTGGCCTGCGGTGAAATACTGGTCGATGCCGCGCGCATGGCTTTTGCGGCTCCGGCTACCACCTCGGCTGATTCACCGCGAATCGATAATCCCATGAGAATGGCTGCAATCTGGGCCTGAGTGGCATCCCCATGCATGATGGCAGAAAATACCGCTTCGGTTGCAGTGCCGGAGATTTCATTCCCTGCCTGCAAATCCCTGATCATCTGAACGACAGCTTCACACATCATTCACCTCTTTTTGAACCGCAAAGGTAAGCAAAGAAAAACCAGACAATAAGTTTAACCTGGGCAGAGACAATCGAACCATCGAGTTTCTTATACCCAAAGGACTTTGACGTTCCTTTATGTACCGTTGCGGTAAATAATTCATACTTTTATTTCCAGGAAATTTTTCAGCATCTGGTGGCCGTGTTCAGTCAGTATGGATTCCGGATGGAATTGCAGGCCAAAGGTCGGGTGTTCGCGATGGCGTAAACCCATCAATTCACCTTCGGCTGTCCATGCCGTTTTAAGCAGGCAATCGGGTAGCGGTTCAGGCACAATCAATGAATGATAGCGCGTGGCAGTGAACGGCGAAGGCAGGCCGGCAAACATACCTGCGCCATCATGCTCAATCAGACTGGTTTTACCGTGCATCAGGCGCGGCGCACGAATTACCTCGCCGCCGAACACGGCGGCAATGGATTGATGGCCGAGACAAACACCTAGAATCGGAATTCGTCCGGAAAATTCACGAATGACATCCATTGAGATACCCGCCTCATGCGGCGTGCACGGGCCCGGTGAGATCAGGATGCTGTCCGGCGCCATCGCGGTAATATCATTCAGTCCAATTTTATCGTTGCGGAAGACTTTCGGTATTTCGCCCAGTTCACCCAGGTATTGCACCAGATTGAAGGTGAACGAATCGTAGTTATCAATGACAAGTATCATGAATCTCTTCCCTGGGCTTCGGCGAGAGCGACTGCGCGGAACATGGCGGTTGCCTTGTTGACGCACTCCTGGTGTTCTTTCTCCGGTACAGAATCGGCCACAATGCCGGCACCTGCCTGGATATGCACCTGGCCGCCGTGAATCACTGCTGTCCTGATTGCGATGGCCGTATCCATGCGCTGGCCGCCGAAACCGATATAACCGACCGTGCCGGCATAAGGGCCCCGTGCTACTGGTTCCAGTTCATGGATGATTTCCATGGCCCGAACTTTCGGTGCCCCTGATACTGTGCCTGCCGGGAATGTCGCGGCCAGCAAGTCGAGTGTGTCTGCATCCTCGCGCATGATGCCTTCCACCTGCGATACGATATGCATAACATGTGAATAGCGCTCGATAATCATGGATTCGGTCAGTTCTACACTACCAAACTGGCAAACGCGGCCCAGATCATTGCGCCCCAGATCAACCAGCATCACGTGCTCGGCCAGTTCCTTGGCATCAGCCAGCAAATCTTCTTCCAACACCTTGTCTTCAGCAGCTGTCTTGCCACGCGGGCGGGTGCCGGCAATCGGGCGTACCACTGCTTTATCCATTTCACGGCGTACAAGGATTTCGGGCGAAGAGCCGACCAGTGTTGTTTCTCCGATATGTAGATAAAATAAATAAGGTGATGGATTGATATGGCGTACAGCGCGATACACATCGAACGGGGCACAGGTCAGTTGTTTGGAGAATCGCTGACTCAATACCACCTGAAAAATGTCGCCTGCATGGATATATTCACGTGCTTTTGCGACAGCTGCCTCGAAATCGGCCTGTGTAGTTTGCGCAACCGGCGCATTGGACAGCGTTGTATCCGCATCAAGTTTCAGTACCGCGGCCATTTCCCCTTCATAGAGGCTGGCTTCCATGCGGTTGAGCACAGTTTCAGCCTTGCCGGCCTGGTCGCCAGGAAGGCGAACGCAGCAGGTTAATGTGCCTCTGAGATTATCGAATACCATGAATCGATCCACCAGCAGGAAGGCTGATTCCGGTGCATCTACCGGATCGGGCAAATCGGCCGGAATATCCTCAAAATGGGATACCAGCTGGTAACCGAAGTAGCCCACAGCGCCGCCGGCAAAGGGTAAGTCATCGGCGGCAATGAAATCCTGGTTGATCACCTGTTCACGTAACCAGTCCAGAATGCCACCATCGAATATTTCTTCCCGGCCATCTCTGAACTGTAGTCGTGTACGCTGGCCGCTGGTCGTTGCGCGGCAGGCTGGACTGATTCCCAGAATGCTGAAACGTCCCCACTGTTCTCCACCTTCGGCGGATTCAAATAGAAAGCAGTCACCGCGGTTAACCAGTCGTGAAAACAGGCCGGGCGGGGTCAGAAAATCAGCCGACACAGTGCGGCGAAACAGGCGGACAGAGGCGCTCATGTTGACAAGCCGTTCAGGCTATGGCGAAATGCGCCGCCTTCGAGACGAGCAGTCTTGAATGTCAGGGGGCCATAGCTCAGCTGGGAGAGCGCTACGCTGGCAGCGTAGAGGTCAACGGTTCGATCCCGTTTGGCTCCACCATCTTTTGCACGATATTGAAAACCGGGCGTTATGCGTCCGGTTTTTTTATGCGCGTTTTTATACGTTATTCGCAGTAAATGCTTCATGGCTGCGAAGATTATATTTTATGGCATGGCCCTGCTATCTCCAATTCATATTTTCACACCCCGGGCCGAAGCAGGTTTTCCAGGACGATGAATCCACAATCAGTTAATATGCTGGAGAAAACAAGGAGTTTCAATGTTCGATGGGCAATTAACGGAGACACTGATCACGCTGCTGGCGGCATGGCTGCTGATTGCAGGTGCGGCCTTGTGGTCTCGCCGTGAAGGACTGGGTTTGTCACGGCGCATGCTGATTGCTTCCGGACGCGGCCTGGTGCAATTACTGGCACTGGCTTTTGTGTTACACTGGATTTTCGATATACGCTCTCATCTGGCACAGGCGCTGCTCATTGCCGGCTTCTGTTTACTGGCCGGGCACAATAGCGCCAGCCATTTTGATGGACAACGGCAGACATGGGCAGCCGCCGCTCTCGGCCTGATATGCGCCTGCCTGGCAACTTTGCCATGGTTGGCGATAAGCGGTGCAATCACCGATGATACGCGCACGCTGGTGCCATTGGGTAGCATGATTGCCGCCAATGGCATGAACGCGGTTTCGATTATGTTTGAACGTTTGAAGTCAGGTAGCGAGGTTGGCACAGGCCTGAAAACAGCGATGATCCCGACGATTGATACGCTGCGCGTCGTCGGTCTGGTGCATATGCCGGGTATTTTTGTTGGCATGATTCTGGCCGGTGCTGCGCCGATGGCGGCAGCAACAGCCCAGCTGATTGTGCTCTATATGATTGTTGCCTCCAGCTTTACGGCCTGCTTGGTCAGCTTCCTGTTGATGGATCATCTGAACAAATCGAAGACAATCCGGGAAGGTTCTGAATAAAGAGTTTGATTTTGGTCGACCCGCTAATCGGGCGTGCGGATCCTCTAGGCGATTCAGCACCTATTTATTTGGCCAAGCTTGAAGTGGTCGCCTTTTCCTGCGAATGTTAGCTGATGGACAGGGAGAGGAGTTTCATCGTTGCAGCGTTTTTCGGGTGATTTGTAAATGCGGCTGAAGCGGCTGGAAATGGCTGGCTTTAAATCGTTTGTTGATCCAACCAAAATAGACCTGGATCAGGGTATTACCGCGATTGTCGGGCCGAATGGTTGCGGCAAATCGAATATCGTAGATGCATTGCGCTGGGTACTCGGCGAACATTCGGCCAGACATTTACGTGGCGGTGTGATGGATGATCTTATTTTTCAGGGATCCGATACACGCTCGCCAGTTGCCATCTGTGATGTTGAGCTCACCTTTGCGATCGATAAGGGTACTCTTTCCACACCTTATCATGAACTGGACGAGATCCGGATTCGCCGCCGCCTGACCCGGGACGGCGGTTCGGATGCATTTATCAATGGCAAGATGGTGCGTATCAAGGATGTGGTGGATCTGTTTTTGGACACCGGCATTTCCACACGCGCTTATGCGATTGTCGAGCAGGGTTCAATTGCACGTATGGTGACAGCCAAGCCGGAAGAGCGGCGGGTTATTTTCGAGGAAGCCGCCGGAGTGATGAAATACCGTTCCCGTCGCCGTGAAGCAGAACGTCGCATGAAAGACACCCGGCAGAATCTTGATCGGGTGCTTGATTTACTGGAAGAAGTGCGCAGCCAGTGCCGCAGCCTGAAACAACAGGCTTCCCGGGCAGCACGGTTTAAAAAAATGCAGGATGAATTCAGCCATATGCAATCGATAAGCCTCGGTTTGCGTTATCAGTCACTGCAGCAGAACTATCAGGGCGTCGAACAGCAATTGGCCAAAGCGCGCACGACTGAGGCTGAAGTGGCGCAGCAACTGACGAGTTGCGAGAAGGAAGTCAGCATATCGCGAGAACGGGTTTTCGAACATGAAAATGAGGCTCAGGGCGTACAGGATGAATTGCGCCGGGCCGAGCGACGGCGGGCAGATCTGCAGCAGCAGGCAGAGCGTATGGCCGGAGATCGACGCCTGCTTGTTGAACGAAAGCAGGCACTGGAAAATCACATTGCCGAGATGACAGGGCGAGAGCAGCAGCTTGTTACTGATATGGAGAAAATCAAACAACAGCTTTCTACTCAGGATGATTCAGTGTTACAGGACAATCAGCGGTCCGCGGCTGAAGCAGTGCATGCGGCTTTGGCCTGGTACCACGAGCAGGGCGAACAGCGGGACAGGTTATTGGCCGAATTTGAGCGCTTGCGTCACAGCAATGAGCAGGCGCTATTACAACGCCAACAAGCAGAACAGGCGCTGGGGCGACTGGAAGCAAGGGAGCAGCAGCTCAACGAGCGACTGGTGGAACTGGGAAATCAACAGGGTGAGCAAATTCGTGCATCGCAGGATACAGAGCAAAAACTGACAGAAGTGCGGCACAAGTGCCGAAGCTGTGAGATCGCACTGGAAACTGCGCAGCAAAAGCTGGAATGTTGCCGCAGCAAGAGGGAGGAGAGTTTACAGTCTCTGAATGCGCAGGAAGCAAGTCTGCGTGAGTTGAACGGCGTGGTGCAGGAGTTGCGCGGGCGCACCAAAAACCAGGATGTATCCGAGGTTCTGCGTGATACTATCAGAGCCAGTGGCGGCGTTTGGATGGATGAATCGTTGCATGTGCCTGAAGGCATGGAGGCTGCTGTGGCGGCCGCATTGCGCGGGCATTCGGCCAATGTTCGAATTCCTGTCGGGTTATCTGCAAAATCCGGCTGGAAAGATATTTTAAGCCAGATCAGAGATGCACCTGTAGCCTTGTTTGCCGGTCAGCACGTACCCGTTTCAGGGCGGCCTCAGTCGCTGACGGACGCTATGGGAATGGCATCAGAACATCCGTTGTTTGATGTTTTCGAGCCCGTTGGTCTGGTCGATGAGATCACTCAGGCAGAAGGCCTGGAGGGATGTTACGTGAGTCGCGATGGCTGGCGCCGGGAAGAGAGCGGCTGGCTGATTCCACCGGCCGGAAACCGTACAGCCGGGCAACTGGCAATACAGCGCAAATTGCGCGATGCCGAATCACAAATGGTGAGGGAAGAAGCGGTACTGGCTCAGGTGAAGCAGCAGTTTGAGAAAGCGGAACATGGGCTAGAATTACAGCAGCAGGTGTGGCAGCAGGCTCATTTGGATGTCACGCAAAATGAGAGTGAATTGCACGGGGTCGTTGCTGCTGTGGGCCGGTTGCAGGCAGAGGTTGAGTCATTGCAGCGCCATCAACAGCGTTTGCAAAGTGATTTGGCGGCAGTTGCTGAAGAGCGCAAACACTGGTTGTCACAGGTGGAGCGGGCTGTTCATGTGGATCAGCAGGTGCTGGATGGAGCCGAAGAAAAGTTGAACAGTCAGAATGATGTGGTGCGGCAGGCCGAGCAGGGGTTGGTGCAGGCTCGCCACCTGTTGGCTCAGGCTGATCAGGCTATGGCACTGTTTTCACAAGCGCGTGATAATCTGTTGAGGGAATTGGAGCGGCTGTCGCAGGAAGAGCATCGTCTGAATGTGCAGATCGAGAACGATAGGGAACGACAACAACAGGTTGAAGAAGAGCTGGACAAAGCCCGGGACCAGGATGAACTGGACCAGCAGCTGGCGTGTGCCGTCGGGGATGTGGAAAAGGCGCATCAGGCGATGAACGAGATGCGCAGTCGGGGACATATGCTGCAGCAGGCGCAACATGAATCCGAGCGTGGTGAACGACAGGTTAGGCAACATTTGCAGCTGGCTGCAGAACATCGACAGAGTATTGAGGTTCAACAGGCACAGGAAGAAACGCGTCTACAGGACCTGGAAGCCGAGATTCAGAAGCGTTGTCAAAGCACTGCTGACGATTTGCTGCAACGCATCGACATGGCTGACGAAGAGCTGGATGCCGAAGCGATGATGCAACGTGCCGGTGAATTGGAAGAGCGGCTGGGTCGTTTCGGGCCGGTGAATTTGCTGGCCATCGAGGAGTTCGAACAGGCCAGTGAACGCGAGAGTTTTCTGGCTGGACAGGTATCGGACCTGGAAACAAGCCTGGGCACATTATCCGACACCATTGGCCGCATTGATCGCACCACGCGACAGCGTTTCAAGGAAGTATTCGAGCAAACCAACGCCTATTTCAAGCAGACCTTTCCCCAGCTGTTTGGAGGTGGTCGAGCCGAATTAAGGCTGGATTCAGATGATGTACTGACTGCCGGCGTAGAAGTGATTGCACAACCACCGGGCAAACGTTTACAGGATGTCACGCTGCTTTCGGGTGGTGAAAAGGCGCTGACGGCCGTGGCGCTGGTATTTTCCATTTTCAAAATCAAGCCGGCACCGTTTTGTGTGCTTGATGAGGTGGACGCACCATTGGATGATGCCAATGTCGGGCGCTTTGCTGATATGGTGCGTGAGCTTGCCGATCGTGTGCAGTTTTTGTCCATTACGCACAATAAGATAACCATGCAGAAGGCCGATCGCCTGATCGGCGTATCCATGCCCGAGCCAGGCGTTTCAAAAATTGTTGCCGTTGATCTGGAGAATGTGCCGCATTAGAAACGGCTTCGTTGAATTGCTTTTCGAGCCATTGTTCGGCTTGAATTGGTCAAACTCTCAGGCATGGTGGCTGTATTGACGGGTATGCTGATCCGAACGAACGCCCCCCCATGGATGTGTAAACAATATAGTGGTTTTTTTACACGGAAAAAATTACCACTCATTGACACCCTTTGTATTAGCTGAGTATTCTACTCGGACATATTTGTCGTTGACCAGTGTGTTGTTATGGCCCGGGGAGGGTACATGTTTGCATCCAAAGTTCACTGTGTTATCAAATCATTACGAATAGTTATGCTAATTTCTCTTTCCCTACTGCCAGCGGCATGTGGGGGCGGCGGTGGTTCGGGTTCGGCAGTAAATCGTGCGCCTGTCGTTTTTGCCGGCGCTGACTTCACGATTACGGTTGCAACCACAGGGGTTCCGTTGACTGCAACGATTACGGATCCGGATGGGAACCCGTTGACAATTCAGTGGGCATTCACTGGTTTTACACCCAGCAAATTAACCTTGCCGGGCTCTGCTGCGGGCACTGCGACATTTGTTTCAGGTGCCAAATCGGCAGCTGCCATAGTCAATTTGACAACGATTGGTTTATACAGTTTCCGGGTAACAGCCTCTGATGGAGCTCTTTCAGCATCTGATCTGGTTGTGGTAAATTTTACCAATGATCTGATTGGCGTGTTACCGAAATCGCTGAGAGATGCACCTGTGCCGCTGAATACCATTCCCGTTGTACCGGTCACTGCCGAAATCGCTGGTTCAGGTTTGAACCAGTATATCCCGGACACGATCGCGGCCAGAGCCGCAGCCGTTACATTGGGCAAGGCGCTGTTCTGGGATATGCAGGTGGGCAGTGATGGTAAACAGGCTTGTGCAACGTGTCATTTCCATGCCGGTACGGATAACCGGATTGCCAACACCATGAACCGCGGTCCGAATGGCGTCTTCAAGTTTGATGATTTGGCCGGGCCTGTGGTTGGCCCGAATCAGACGCTGACCGCAGCTGATTTTCCTCTACACCTGTTCAATACGCCGGATGACCGCTTTTCGGGCGTGAAGCGTACGACGGATGATATTGTTGGTGCAGAAGGGGTTTATGATCGTCTGTTCCTTAGCCTGAATCCGGGTTCGGGATTAGAAAACAGTACAGTAAATCCAATCTTCCCCGATGCCAGTGGTTTCTCGGTGGGTGGTGTGAATGTACGCCGGGTCACCGGCCGAAATGCGCCGACGGTGATCAATGCCGTGTTCAATCTGCGCAATTTTCATGATGGCCGGGCGC